>JAISXV010000174.1 GCA_031270335.1 Prevotellaceae bacterium
TGTTTTTTTTTTATTTGTCTTTTTTTTTTTTTTTATTGAGTTTGAGATTGTGAGAGTGATAGAGAGAGAGAGAGAGAGAGTGAGAGAGAGAGAGAGAGAGAGAGAGAGAGAGAGAGAGAGAGAGAGAGAGAGAGACATCGCGCAGAGATGGCATAATATACATAAATACAAAGAGATACGCGATAAAAGCGCTCCTAAATACCTCACACTTGCGGAGAAGTTTTTTCCTCCGAGAGAAAATTTATATTCACCTGCCAAATCACAATGTTACATACACAGTAGCAGTAATAAATGTTAAATTAAAACTATTAAACCATGAAACATTTAATAAATTCCTCGTAACGTGACATTTTAGGTTCTTAAGAAGAATCTAAAATGATTGACGATTTTAGATTAACGATTTCAGATTTACCTTCGGCGGCAACGATCCGGCGGCAGCAACAATCCAAAATCAACAATCTAAAATCAACAATCCAAAATGATTGATTAACGATTTCAGATTTGCCTTTGGCAGCAACAATCTGAAATCAACAATCTAAAATCTAAAATGATTGACGATTTACAATTTTAGATTTACCTTCGACGACGACAATCCGGCGTAAACAATAATCTGAAATCTAAAATCAACAGTCGAAAAACTTTGCTACGGCAAAAGTAATTTTTAAAAAATTTAATAACCAACGTTGAGATTAGACTAAAAAGTGAAATTTCGATTCTCAACATTTAATTCAAAACGATGAATAAATTTATTGTAAAGATTAAAGAAATTAAAACAAAGTGGGTAACTGTATATTTACTGTTCCCAGCGCTTTTCCTGAGTTTCGGGCTTAATGCACAGAATCTCACCATAAAAGGAAAAGTTATTGATTCGGATGGCAATACCTTACCGGGAGTTGCCATATTAATCAAAGGATCGACCGTCGGCGCTGTTACTAACGACGACGGCGACTATTCATTGCCGAATGTTCCGGCAGGCAGCGCTCTTGAGTATAAACTGCAAGGTTACGTTACTCAGGAACAGAAAGCTACCGCCGACAAGACGACAATAGTAGTCATTCTGGTCGAAGAAGCTCAAACGCTTGATGATGTTACCGTTGTTGCATTCGGTACACAGAAGAAAGCCACAGTGATTGCTTCTGTCGAAACAGTGAAAGTTTCCGACCTGAAAGTTCCGGCGTCAAACCTGACCAGCGCTTTTGCAGGCAGGATACCCGGAATCATATCGTATCAGACCTCCGGCGAGCCGGGAGCTGATAATGCACAGTTCTTTGTACGTGGAGTTACTACTTTCGGTACAGGTAAAATCGACCCGCTGATTCTGATTGACGGCTTCGAAGCGTCTAACGACGATTTGGCTCGTATTCAACCCGATGATGTGGAAAGTTTTTCTGTATTGAAAGATGCTTCCGCCACATCGGTTTATGGAGCAAGAGGCGCTAACGGTATCATTATGGTAAATACGAAAACCGGAATCGAAGGGGCTGTAAGGATCAATGCGCGCGTTGACACTCACGTAGCAACGCCAAGCATGACGCACAAGTATGTCGATGCTATCACTTATATGCGAATGTACAACGAAGCGCGCATAACCCGGAATCCGCTTATGGGAATTTATTACGATGAACAAAAGATTCAGTCGACCATAAATGGCGAAAATTCGATGATTTATCCCAATGTGGACTGGTACAAAACCCTGTTTAATTCGTCAACTGTCAATACGAAAGCCAACCTGAACGTGTCGGGAGGCGGCAAAGTAGCAACATACTATGTTGCCGGAGGCTATGACAAGGAAACCGGTCTGTTGAAAGTGGACAGTCGAAATAATTTTAACAGTAATATCGACATTAACCGCTTTCATCTGCGGAACAATGTCATATTCAAACTTTCGTCGTCGACCACTTTGGATACCCGTTTGCAGGCTCGTTACGAAAAATATACAGGACCGTACAAATCTGCTACCGATATATTTGGATCGGTAATGAATTCCAATCCTGTTGATTTTCCGGCTATATTTGAGCCCGACGCTGCCAATCTGCACACAAACCATACTCTCTTCGGCAATACCTTCATTGATGGAGGCTTAAAAGGTAATCCATACGCCGAAATGGTTTCAGGTTATTCGTCGAAAGACGAAAGTAATGTGACGGTTATGGCTACCTTAATGCAGGATTTTGACTTTCTTGTTAAGGGACTGAAAGCTCAGGCAAAGTTTTCGGTCAACACTTGGAGCAGTTACAGACAGTCGAGAGGCTTTACACCTTATTATTATGATATAGAATCGTATAATCAGGTAACGAAAGAATACAAGCTGCTCCCGTTAAACGAAGAGTGGGGAAATCCGTTACTATCCAACGTGTTTACGGAACATCAATCCACAGCGCATTATTACTATGAAGGCAGGCTGAACTGGGACAGGACTTTCGGTTCGCACACGTTAAGTGCAATGATGGTAGGCAGAGCTGAAGAAATACTGTTGACCACCGAAACTACTTCTATCTACGAATCGCTTCCCGAACGTAATGTAGGCGTGTCGGGCAGGTTTTCGTACGATTACGACAGCCGCTATCGCGCTGAATTTTCGTTTGGTTACAATGGTTCTGAAAAGTTCACCGGTTCCAATCGTTTCGGTTTATTCCCTTCGATCGGTCTTGCATGGACGGTCTCGAACGAATCATTTATGGAATCTTTGTCCGACGTAGTCAGCAATCTAAAACTGAGGTTTACCTACGGTAAAGTTGGTAATGATGCCATTGCGGGACGTGGAGGACGTTTCTGGTTTCTTTCGGACGTAGGTTACGGCTCTTATTCAGACGAGGAATTTATAACCGACGGTTATCGCTGGGGCGAAACCTTCACTACCTCGTATCTCGGATATACAGTTAAGCGTTATGCCAACCCCGATATTACATGGGAAACTTCCGGTATCTATAATTACGCGTTCGAACTGGGACTGTTTAAGGATTTCAATTTACAGGTAGAATATTTCAGGAATGTCAGGGATAATATCTATATGGTGCGGAAAAACTATGCGGCGACTTCCGGTTTGACTGCCGAAGTGAGCGGCAATGTCGGTAGAGCTAAATCGCAAGGTATCGACGCTTCATTAGACATTCAACATTCGTTCAACAAGGATTTCTGGGTTACCGGTCGCGTCAACTTCACTTATTCGGTGAACGAATTTCTGAAATTAGACGAACCGAGATATCGCGATGAATATTTGTCGCAGGTAGGACGCAACATCAATTTGCAAAAAGGTTTGATAGCCGAACGCCTGTTTGTTGACGACATGGAAATAGCCAATGTTCCAAAACAGGATTTCGGAAACTATGGAGCCGGCGACATTAAATATACCGACGTCAACGGCGACGGCGTAGTGAACTCGAACGATATGGTTTATATGGGATATCCGAGTGTTCCGGAAATACAGTACGGATTCGGACTGTCCACAGGATACAAGAATTTGGATTTTTCGTTCTTCTTCAGTGGAAATGCCCGTGTTTCGTTCTATATTGCGCCGGAAAAGATAGCTCCATTCGTGGGGCGGCGTAATGCGCTCTCTATTGTAGGTAACGATTACTGGACCGAAACCGACCCTGACGTACATTCGTTCTGGCCCCGTTTATCGACAGAGCCCATAACAAACAACACTCAAGCTTCTTCGTGGTGGATGCGTAACGGCAACTTCCTGCGCTTGAAACAGTTGGAACTGGGTTACAGTTTTGGCGAATTAGAAAGATTGAAAATTAAAAACCTGCGAGGATATTTAAGCGCCGAAAATGTGTTTATCATCAGTCCCTTCAAACTTTGGGACCCCGAAATGGGCGACAACGGTCTGGGATATCCTATTCAGAGACGTTTCAACGTTGGTATTCAAGTATCATTTTAACTATTTAATACAATTATTATGAATAATATATTAAAAACAATATTTTTGACAGTCGGGTTATTATATTGTACCTCGTGTACGAATTATCTTGAAGTAGTACCCGACAATGTGCTGACGGTAGAAGATATTTTCTCTACCCGTAAAGATGCAATTCAGGCTTTGGCTAATGCATACAGTTACCTGCCGCATTATGATGCAACACATTCGACTCCATTGATGCTGGGCGACGAATATATAGGTAGCAGCGCCCTGAATTATGACGACAATGAGGAAAAACTTCGCGCTATCCGCATTATGCGCAACCTGCAAGTGACCGGAGAACCGATTCTGGGGTACTGGTCGGGAACAGGCGGTGTGAAGTCGCTGTATCAGGGAATAAATCAGACAAATATTTTCCTTGAGAACATTGACAATGTTGTCGATATTGACGAAACAACAAAGAAAGACTGGACGGCGCAGGTAAAATTTCTGAAAGCGTACTATCATTTCCTGCTGGTGCAACATTACGGTCCGATTGTATTATCCGACCATGTGATTTCGCCCGGAGAAACCGATGAAGAGTTACTGTTTCCGAAAAGAAGAAAGATTGAGGAGTGTTTCGATTTCATTATCAATCTGCTTAATGAGGCGATTCCGGATTTGCGAGGAGTAACGACGGAAACCGACTACGGACAGGTAAACAAGTCGGTAGCCACAGCCATGAAAGCGAGAATACTGGTAGCGCGGGCGCGTCCTTTCTTCAACGGTAACAGAGATATCTTCGGCGATTTCTATGACGCCGACGGGCAACATTTCTTTCCTCAACAAGAGAGTCAAGAAAAATGGCAGGATGCTGTTACTGCTATCAATGAAGCCATCGCTACCTGTACTGCAAACGGATTCGGAATATACAAATATCCGCTTACAAAGACATTTATGAACGGCGACACGGCGGATCTGAAAATTGCGCCGGAAAGGATACAAGTCCTGTACGACCTCCGGTATATGCCGGTCGATCCTTGGAACAACGAAATTATCTGGGGATATTCGAATCTGGAACAGTTTTCGTGGTACGACAATTATGAACGCTGGCTTGACATTCAGACTGCCTCTACTCCCAAAGTGCCGCCCAAACCGATTTATTCGGGCGAAGGCGAATTTGAATCCAAAGGCAATGTCTTCGGGTCGGGCAACTGGCTGGCGTCAAGTTACAGAATGGAAGAACGGTTCTATACCGAAAACGGATTGCCGATAGACGAAGACCTTAGTTTCGATGCAGTGAACAAGTACGAACTTGTTACGACTCCTGGCGTCGAAGATCCTGAATACAAAGATATCGCAGGTATCATACAGCCCGGAATACAGACAGTCAAAATGCATCTGAACCGCGAACTCCGGTTCTATACCACTTTAGCCGTACCGGGAAGTTATTTCAGAGCGCAGCGATACCGCATAAACGCAATAATGCTTTATGGACAGGACTGCGGAAGAGGAATAGGACAGCGTTCCGAAGAATGTTTCTATATCACAGGTATAGGTCTTCAAAAATTGACACATCCACAGTCAAGCGGCGGATGGTCGTTCCGTACAATTTATTTCCCGTATCCGATTATCCGCATGGCAGATTTGTATCTGATGAAAGCGGAAGCGTTGAACGAATTATCGGGACCATCGCAGGAGGTGTACGACGCCCTGAATGTAGTACGGCGCAGAGCAGGTATTCCCGACGTTGAAAAAGTGTGGTCGGACCCAACTCTCGCACGGACGCTAAACAAACATACCGATCAGTTAGGTTTACGTGAGATTATCTTACAGGAAAGAGGTATAGAACTTGCGTTCGAAGGAAGCCGTTACTGGGATATGGTTGGTTACAAAAAGGCAGTATCGGAATTTTCAAGCCCGATTGTAGGATGGAACGACAGAGGGTCAACTCCTCAGACTTTCTATACCATCGAATCAAAACAGTACAGGAGGTTTACTCCTACAAATTATCTTTGGCCCATCGATTTGAATGAAATGAATATCAATGCAAACTTGATACAGAATCCGGGATGGTAATTAAGAGTTAAAAACTAAGAGTTAAAAGTTAATTGATTAAAAGATTAAAGAATATGAATATAATAAAAAAATATTTATGGTTATGCGCTTCCATGATATTGCTTTTCGGCGCTTGCGAAGAAGGCGAGCGTTTCAAAATGAACGTGGAAGACAGTAACCCGCCGGCTACGCCTACTAATTTGAGCGCTAAAGCATTGAACGGCGGTATTCGGATACATTACACTATTCCGAAAGATGAAGACCTGATGAGTATAGAAGCGAAATGCGGCGACAACACATTTGCCGTCTCGTTCTATACGGATTCCATTGATGTAAGGGGTTTGTTCGAATTGAAAGAATATACTATTGAAGTATATGCCGTCGATAAAGCCGGCAACAAGTCGCAGCCTGCAACAATAAGCCAAACTCCGCTCGAATCGGCTATCTCGAAAGTTACGAAGACATTTAAAGTGCTTCCCGGATTCAACGGGTTTGTTATCAATTGGAAAAATGAACTTCAGGAGACGGTCAATGTCTTTGTTGAATACGAATTTACGCAGGATGGCGTGAAACGCGAACTTCTTACTGTATTTTCGTCGAGAGATACTACGGGATTTGCAATAGTAGACGACTTGGTATTGAACTCAAACGAGCAGGTAAAAGTAAAAGTCAGCGCAGGCGACAACTTCAACAACCGCACGGAAGCTGTTGACCAGGGGGCGTTCACATTGCTTTATGACGGGGAAATCAACCATTTCGACGAAAACGGTAAAAACCTTTGGTCTTACCCCATACCGTTTCAGGAACCTCCATTCGGAGGCGGCGTTGTACAGGCTTGGGGGGACGAGGCAGATGGCAGAACCGAATGTTTTATCGACGGAATCATTGACGACGCACCCGGCACGTATAATTACACGTTTATCAGTGCAGGGGCCGGCAACGTTATTCCGTGGAACTTCCTGATAGACCTCGGCGACTATTACGAACTGAGCCGCGTCATCGTTCACTCACGCCATGGCGCAGAAATCGGAGCACGAGGCGCTTATTTCACAGGAAACGATGTAGGTATATTTGCCGCATACTTCTGGGACGAGGACCTCGAAGAATGGGTACAGACAGGCGTATATAAAAACCCGATACCCGAAGGAAACCTGTCCGAATTACAGTGGTACATACTCGGTAAGGCAGGACACATGCAATATCTGTATCCATCCGACCCGAAATTTACAAAACCAGTGCGATGGTTCAGATTTGAATGCAGAAACAGTTTCGATGGTAACTACACCGCTGGACCTCCTGCATGCGTATCCGAATTGAGATTATTTTCTAAACCCAAATAAAATGAAGTAAAATGAAAAAAATATTTTGTATTGTTTATACGGTTTTTTCCCTTGCATTCTTCTCATGTTCGGGCGATATTTTCGACAACATTGAAGAACATGCTTCGGAAGAAAAAGTATATGTAGGAAAATTCGACAAAGCTGAAGCTTTTGTCGGCATAAACCGTTTGGAAATCGACCTTATGGATGCAGGTCGTATTCCGGCAGACCAGATTAACATCGGTAAAGCGACGCAAACCATTGTCGAATACGATGGTAAAACGTATAATTGGGAGGGCGGCGTTCAATCGTGGATAAATGTTACCGGTCTTACAGAACCAAAACTGTACCGGATAAAAGTGTATAACGTTGACGAATACGGCAATAAATCGCTTCCGGTTGAGACTGCCGCAATTCCGTTTACGAATGAAGATGTTGCAAGCCTTGTGGCGCCGACTCCTGCAAAACTTCTGGCTCCGACGTCGGCACAGTTCAACTGGAGTAATGGTCTGTCTTCTAGTTTCTTTGACTTCTATGAGATGGAGTATTCTTATGTCGATGCTCAGGGAATTTTACAAACCGGTAAATCGACTGACAATAAGAGTCTTTCTGTCTTGAATCTTGCCAACGGTTCGTCAGGCGTAGTGAATGCAAGGTTGAAAGTAGTGCCGAAGCAGAATAATATTCCTATTCTGGACACTGTGTATCTCGAAACTGTAATAGACTATCAGTTGCCGACCATAGAAAAGTATCTGAGCGAAAGGGAAAATCGCAAGGTGAAAAATCCTTTTATCGAAGGAAATACAGCCACAGTGACATGGGGCGCGGCGACCGAACATCTTGTTGTTACCGAACTGATGTACGAAACAACGTCAGGCACATTCAACACAGTGATAGTTAAAGCCAGCGAAACAACTGTCGAATGTTCCGGTGCAAAACCGGATGTACCGTACAAAACACGTTCCGGCTTTGTACCGCCCGGCGCTGTGGATACTCTGTACAAAGATTGGGTAACGTCCCGATATCCATTCTTCTCTATACCTGACGGAACATATCTCGTGAGTTCGAATAGTTATCGTTATTTCGAATCCTCGGGAGAACCCACCGCAGCCAGACCGCAAAATGAATACGTGATTGGTACTACGGTTACCGTTGAGGGGACAGAAGAGGGAGCGTATAAAATTTCCGATTTATTCGGCGGATATTATGAATATGGACGCGGATATGGCTCAGCCTATAGATGCTGGGGTATCGTTTCGTTTGATGACGCCCTGCTTGATTTCATACTTGATCCCTGGCCATACGGCTGGAATACGGCTGATGTAATCAGTTGGGATTTGGCGACTAAGACCTTCACTGTAGATATTTATTGGGACGGCACTTATGTATTCCGTCTTGCACTTGTCAAACAAGATTAAGGTTCAATCGTAATAATTAATTAGTTTATACAGGTATTGTTGAATTGATTCGTCAATTTGACAATACCTTTTTCTAAACGAAGTGAATAAGAGACCGACGCCCCACCAGCGGGGAAACTCGGCAATAGTTATGGTATTGTTGTTAGTCCTGGATTATTAATTAAAAATGTTAGAGGAATAACAATGAACACTTCTATTGCCAGAGAATTGGGTTTTACAGACGATGAGATAATCAAATTACAATCATTGCATTATTCTTTAATCCTTCCAATTCCACCATTTCAATTTTTCCGGATCGGTTATTTCTCCATTTGCATACGCCACCGCCAAACGATATACATACAATGCACAACGGTCAACTTGCGTATTTTGGAATTGGCAGTCCCTGAAATAAATTTCATCAGGGTCTTGTCCTTTTAATGATGCTATTGTAGGGTATCCCGCATTCATTAAATGTTGAGCCATGTTTTTCCCGATTCCGGGAATTTGTTCAAGTTCCGATTTCATAATACTTTGTTTTTTTAGCGTCATCACGACTGATCTTTTCCAATTTATTTCTTGCAGACGTCTTTATTGCGAAACTTTCAATGATTTTGACATATTTATATCAAAAACGATTCAATTTTGCGACACAAAAGTAGTAAAAAAATGAAACGTCTTAAATTTTCTTCCATCCGATAAAAAAAACAACACCTTGCGTAAAAAACACAAGGTGTTGAATAAGAGGGTGGCGGCGACCTACTCTCCCGCTTTCGCAGTACCATCAGCGCTGATGAGCTTAACTTCTCTGTTCGGAATGGGAAGAGGTGGAACCTCATCGCAATTACCGCCATAATGTGGTTTGA
>JAISXV010000261.1 GCA_031270335.1 Prevotellaceae bacterium
ATGAAAATTTATTACACCGTAAATTCCAATAAAGAGAATTAGGCGAGTTTATGAACAGAGTTGGGCTGAAAATTGGGGTAAATTTTGCAGTATTGTTGATGTTACAGGTTTTTGTCTGTAACAGCATATATCTCGGTATTTACCTTAACATACAGATATACTTGATGTTTATCCTGTTTCTGCCCGCCGGATTATCAGCGTTGCCTGTGTTGCTTTTATCTGCTTTGATGGGATTTTGCGTTGACTTGTTGTCTGGAGATCTTGGACTACATTTGGCAGCTTGTACAGCAATGGGTTATGTACGGCCGTACTTGCTTAAAAGAATTGCAACCAGCGACCAAATCGAAATTCCGTCAATCAACAGAACCCATTTCGTGCAATATTTTATCTACACGGGGATACTTATTTTTTTGCATCATTTGCTGCTGTTCACTCTCGAAACATTCGATCTGAATGATATACTGCCTGTTATGATACGAACACTGTTCAGCGCAGTTGTCAATATTATACTGATTTGTTTTATAAGAGTTTTAACAAGCCGGTAGATATAAAATTATCTTCATGTTTCATTATTTTGATGTATATTTGCAGCCGTAAATGTTCGTAAAAAAAGCATTTTGACAGATTATAAGAAACGGATAAATAATAGTTTAGATGAATACAATTACTCGTACCGATTTTTTGTTTCCCCGGCAAACAGGCAAATATGTGGGAAAAGTTCGTGATGTTTATACCATAGATAACAAGTATCTTACTATGGTTGTTACCGACCGTATTTCGGCGTTCGACATTGTTTTGCCGAAAGGAATACCGTATAAGGGACAGGTTTTGAACCAAATCGCTTCCAAGTTTTTGGATGCGACGGCGGATATTGTCCCGAACTGGAAAATTGCTTCGCCCGACCCGGTAGTTACTGTTGGTCACAAATGCGAGGCTTTTCCGGTGGAAATGATTGTGAGAGCCTACCTTACGGGAAGTTCGTGGAGAGCGTACAAAGCCGGAGCGCGTGAAATCTGCGGAACGTCGATTCCCGAAGGAATGAAAGAGCATCAACGTTTTGATCAACCCATAGTTACGCCTACCACCAAAGCCGAACAGGGCGCACACGACGAAGATATTTCGCCCGCCGAAATCGTATCGCGAGGCTTGGTCTCCCAAGACGATTACAGTCTTCTGGAAAAATACGCTTTGGCACTGTTCGAAAAAGGCAGCGAAATGGCGGCAAAACAGGGGCTGATTCTTGTCGATACGAAATACGAATTTGGCAAGAAAGACGGTGTGATTTACCTGATTGACGAAATTCATACGCCCGATTCCTCGCGTTATTTTTACGCCGACAGTTACGAAAGCGCCTTTGCAAACGGCGAACAGCAACGGCAATTGTCGAAGGAATTTGTGAGAGAATGGTTGATGGCTAACGGATTTCAGGGTAAAGAAGGACAGAAAGTCCCGGCGATGACTCCCGAAGTTGTTGAAGACATCAGCAACCGTTACATCGAACTGTATGAGAAAATTACAGGCGAAACATTTCGAAAAGCCGAAATAACGGATGATATTTATACCCGTATCGAGACAAATACGGAAAATATGCTGGCTCGTTTATTGTAAAGTAAAGAATATTAATTAAAAAATGTAAAGATATGTCAAGTAAAAAAGAAGAAGAACGGATATTTGTTTCGTTTGATTATGCATTAAAGCGCCTGTTGCGCGACAAAGCCAACTACGATGTATTAGAGGGCTTTTTGAGCGAGTTGTTAAGCTACGACGTCAAAATAAAGGATATCGTTGATGTCAAAAATGCGGGCGGCAAACACAATGAGGTAGAAATACTGGCAGAAAACGAAAAGGGCGAACTTTTGGTTGTCAAACTGTTTTTCCCCTCTGAGTTGGATTATTTGTACCGGATGTTGTACGATACGAGCGAGACACTTGTCGAGCAGGCGGAAATCGGGAGATGGCACTGTGAAATGCGAAAAGTAATTTCAATCAGTATTGACAGCGTCGATTTTGAAGAGGATCAGGATTATATCTATTACGGGAATGCGGTTTTTAGTGGCATACATGCCCATGACGAACTGCAATTAGACGGAATTCAAAGCAGGAAATATAATAAAAAGCGCCCGGCGGAGATATATCCCGAATATTATGTGTTAAAAGTCAAGAATTTCGACGATATAGTGAATGACAGTCTGGACGAATGGATTTATTTCTTTAAATATAACAGTATTAAAGACGAATTTACGGCAAAAGGACTGGCTAAGGCTCGCGAAGTTTTGTTGTACGACAAACTTACTCCCGAAGAACAGGCAGAATATCAACAATAAATGAAATATAATGTAGGCGATAAAGTCAGGTTTTTGAATGATGTCGGAGGTGGAACGATTTCGAAGATAAGCGGTTCCGGCATGGTGAGTGTTATGGACGAAGATGGGTTTGAGATTCCCGTACTTGCGACGAATATTGTTGTTGTCGGTCGGGAGGAATACGGGAAAACTTCGCCGGCACTGTCGTTAAAGGACGAACTGTCGGCACGAAATAATGTTTCCGAATCGTCGAAAACTTTTGCCGGACAGACAGATGAGGTAGATATTGTCGATAGCGACGATTACGAAATCCTGCTTGCTTTTATCCCTGAAAATCAGGCAAAACCAACCGATTGCAGTTTGGATTTGTACTTTATCAACGACAGTTCGTATTATTGCATATATGTCGTTTCGTACAGGACGAAGGGAGATAAACTCAATCTACTCGGACAGAGCGTTGTAGAGCCTGAAACAAAGGAATATGTTTGCAGTATTGACAAGGCGGATTTCGGTTCGAAACTGAATCTGAACATCGTGAGTTTTCTGTATAAACATAAGGAATACAAATATTATCCGCCCGAACAGGTGAATGTGAATGTTAATCCTGTCAAGCTGTATCGTAATTCGTCGTTTGCAGAGAATGATTTTTTTGATGAAAAGGCTTATATCCTGAAAATTGCGGTAAACAGTATTCCGGAACAGGCAATCGAAATCGACCCGCAGGAACTGGAAAAAGCAATTAAACAGAAAGATACTGTCAAGCCGCCAACGGAACCGGCGCCAAAAAAGCCGGACATCGAAGAAATAGACTTGCATATCGAAGAATTGCTCGACGACATCAGAGGTTTGGACAACGGACAAATACTCGAAATCCAGAAAGCTCGTTTTACTACGGCGTTGGAAGCGGGTTTTGCGGCGAAAACCAAAAAGATGGTGTTCATTCACGGAGTCGGAAACGGCAGGTTGAAACACGAAATCAGACGGTTGCTGGATACGCAATATGTCGGATTAGTTCGGTATTACGACGCTTCGTTTCAGGAATACGGATTTGGTGCAACAATGGTAATTTTATTGTAGATTTACGATTGTAGATTTACGATTGTAGATTGTAGATTTACGATTGTAGATTGCCTTCGGACACAATGTTATTGTAGATTGTAGATTTTTGATTGCTTTCGGACAATGTTATTGTAGATTTTTGATTTTTGATTGCCTTCGGACAATGTTATTGTAGATTGTAGATTTACGATTTTTGATTGCCTTCGGACGTAATCGTAAATCATAAATCGTAAATCGTAAATCATAAATCGTAAATCATAAATCGTAAATCGTAAATCGTAAATCTAAAATCGTAAATCGTAAATCATAAATCGTAAATCATAAATCGTAAATCATAAATCGTAAATCATAAATCGTAAATCATAAATCGTAAATCGTAAATCATAAATCGTAAATCATAAATCGTAAATCTAAAATCATAAATTAATGAATAGAAGGATTTTTGGCATAGAAGTACTACTCCCTTTGTATCTCAAAACGTTGACATATTCGGCGTCGGTAGATATGGCGGATTCGATTAAGGCGGGTATCAGGGTGATTATTCCTTTGGGAAACAAAAAGATGTATTCGGGAATAGTTGTCGGGATATCCGAAAATCCGGACGTCGATTTTGAATTGAAGGACATAATCGGCATAATTGACGAAACACCCATCGTAACCGCTTCGCAGTTAGAGTTATGGAAATGGATTGCTGCATATTATATGTGTACGCTCGGCGAGGTGATGAAAGCGGCTCTTCCCGCCTGCCTGAAACTGGAAAGTCAAACGAAAATCGCTGTTAACCATCCTGTTTACAATAATTTACCTGACAATCTCGAATTAGACGACATCGACAGGCAAATAATCGCTAATTTACTTGACAAACAGATGTCGATGGACGATTTGGCAAAAAAGACAGGCAAGAAAAATATCCTTCCGAACATCAAAAAACTTTTAGACGCAACGATTGTCATTGTCGAAGAAGAATTAGTCAACAATTACAAGTCGAAATTTCAATCATTCATATCGTTACATCCCGATATCGACAGTGAACAAAAACTTGTTGAGGTGTTCGATTCCCTGAAAAAAGCCCGCAAACAGGAGCAGCTTCTGCGAACATATATCGAAATTGCAAGTCCTCTGGATTTTGCTCATCCATTAGAAATCCCTAAAAATGAACTGCTCGACAAAAGCGAAGTTTCGGAATCCGTTTACAAATTCTGCGAAGAAAAGTCGATATTTACCTCCGCAAAAAAACGTATCGACCGGCTGAAAAACGATGTTGTCGTACAAAAAGGATTACCCGAACTGTCGCCGGCTCAGAACGAAGCCTTCGACAGACTGAAAACCGCCGCTAAACCCGTGTTACTGCACGGAATAACCTCGTCGGGAAAAACCGAAATCTACATCCGGCTGATTGACGAAACGCTGAAAGAAAACCGGCAGGTGTTGTACCTCTTGCCGGAAATCGCTCTGACAACGCAGATTATCGACCGTTTGCGGGTCGTGTTTGGCGGCAGGGTGGGAATATATCACTCGAATTTCAGCGACGCCGAACGGACGGAAGTGTATAATAATCTGTTGAAATCGGGCGATAAAGACGGCGTGGATATTATTCTTGGCGTCCGGTCGTCGCTTTTGCTTCCGTTCGGCAATCTGGGGCTTATCATTGTGGACGAAGAACATGAAAGTACTTATAAACAGTACGAACCGGCGCCAAGATACAATGCCCGTGATGCAGCAATCGTTTTGGGAAAAATACACGGAGCAAAGCTTGTGCTGGGTTCTGCAACGCCTTCGTTAGAAAGCTATTATAATGCATTGCAGGGAAAATACGAGTTGGTAAAACTCACCGAACGTTACGGTAATGCAATTCTTCCCGAAATACGGACAATCGACATGAAACGTGCTTATTGGAAGAAAAAAGTCGTGTCGAACTTTTCGGAGGCTTTGTTGAACGCCATTAAAGACGCTCTGGCTCGAAACGAACAGGTGATTCTGTTTCAGAATCGTAGAGGATTTTCGCCTTTTGTTCAGTGCGAGGCTTGCGGACATGTCGCAAAGTGTAAATATTGCGACGTCAGCCTAACGTATCACAAGTATAACAACGTTTTAACCTGTCATTATTGCGGATATTCGATTTCGATGCCTCCGATTTGTCCCGAGTGTAAAAGTCCGAATATCAAAACCAAAGGCTTTGGCACCGAAAAGATCGAAGACGAACTCTCGCTCCTAATTCCGGAAGCGAGAATCGAACGTCTTGACCTCGACGCCACAAAATCGAAATATGCTTACGGCAAGATTCTGCACGGTTTCGAAGCGCACACTGTTGATATCCTCGTGGGTACGCAGATGATAACCAAAGGACTGGATTTCGGAAATGTCAGTCTGGTCGGGATAATGAACGCCGATAATCTGCTGAATTTCCCGGATTTCAGGGCTTACGAACGCAGTTTTCAGCTGATGTCGCAGGTAGCGGGACGGGCAGGACGAAAAGACAAGCCCGGCGAGGTGATTATTCAGACCTCAATTCCCGAAAATCCTGTTATCCGTCAGGTTATTAGGCACGATTACGATTCTTTTTTCGTAACGCAGACCGATGAACGCCGGACTTTTAATTATCCGCCGTTTTGTCGTCTGATAGTTTTGTCGTTAAAACATCCGAAAGAAGACGTCCTGCGCGAAGCAGCTGAAACGTTGAAAACCATGCTGGTAAAGATTTTCGGTAAGGACCTCGCCGGTCCCGAACCGCCCCCCGTAGGACGCGTGCAAAATAAATTCATCCTCAACTTCCGTATCAAGTTAAAGAAAAACGCAGACCTCAATAACTGTAAACGTCTTATCAGCGACGCTTTTACCTCTCTTAAAACAGAACGAAAATACGCAAGCCTGATAATTATCGCCGATGTTGACCCGATGTAATCTTTAAATCCTACAAATCTTAATCGGGATTAGTAATCGTACATTCTCTCACGATATTTTACTGAAATCTTTTTGAGCGCTGATATTTTCGAGATTTGTTTTCAGCATTTTGTTTTCGTCGAGGCTGAGGTCGGGGTCTTTGAGCAGGATAGATTCGACAATTTTCCTGACTGCTTCGAGCAGTTCGCCGTCTTTGCTTAAATCGGTTATTCTCAGTTTAAAAGGCAGACCGCTTTGTTGCGTGCCTTCGATATCGCCGGGTCCTCGCATTCTCATATCTTCTTCGGCGATTTTGAAACCGTCATTAGTTTCGACCATCAATTCCAGACGTTTGCGTGATTCTTTGCTCAGTTTGTAACCCGCCATCATCAGACAATACGACTGGTCGGCGCCTCGTCCGACCCGTCCACGCAACTGATGCAACTGCGCAAGTCCGAAACGTTCGGCGCTTTCGATGACCATCACCGAAGCGTTTGGGACATTAACCCCGACTTCGATAACCGATGTGGCAACCATTATGTTAGCCTTTCCGGATACGAACAGGTTCATCGAAAAATCCTTATCCGCCGCTTTCATTTTTCCGTGTACCACCACCGTGACATATTTGGGCGGAGGAAATGCGCGCACTATACTTTCATATCCGTCTTCGAGATACTTGTAATCCATTGATTCCGATTCTTTTATCAGAGGATACACGACGTATATCTGTCGTCCCTGCGCAATCTGTTCTTTCAGGAAACCGAACACTCTCAACCTTTTACTGTCGTTGAATACCAATGTTTTCACCGGTTTTCGTCCGGGCGGCAGTTCGTCGATTATCGACACGTCCAAATCGCCATAGACGGTCATAGCCAGCGTTCTCGGTATCGGAGTAGCCGTCATCACCATAACGTGCGGAAGCGTTTCGGATTTGCTCCACAATTTTGCCCTTTGCTCAACCCCGAAACGATGCTGCTCGTCGATAACCGCCAGTCCGAGATTTTTAAACTGCACATTGTCTTCAATCAAAGCATGAGTGCCGATAAGAATATTTATTTTCCCTTCAATCAGTTCGTTATAGAGAACAGTACGCTCCGATTTTTTTGTCGAACCGGTCAAGAGTTTTACTTTGACGTCCATTTCTTTCAAAAACTGCATTACGGAGGTGTAATGTTGAGTAGCAAGTATTTCGGTAGGCGCCATTATACATGATTGAAATCCGTTGTCAGCCGCTATCAGCATGATCATCAGTGCGACCAAAGTTTTTCCGCTACCCACGTCGCCCTGCAGTAAACGGTTCATTTGCTTGCCGCTACCCATGTCGTTCCTCATTTCGCGAACAACTCTTTTTTGCGCCTCAGTGAGAGGAAAAGGCAAATTATTTTTGAAAAAGTAGTTAAAATGTTCGCCGACCCTGTCGAATACAAATCCTTGATTAGCGCCTGCTCTCTTTGTTCTGTGATACAGTATTCCAAGCTGAATATAAAACAGTTCGTCGAATTTCAGACGGTTACGCGCCTGAGCAAGCAACTCCTGATTTTGAGGGAAATGAATATTTAGCAGAGCTTCGGACAACGACAACAGTTTATATTTGTCCCGAAGATAGTCGGGCAAGGTTTCCGGAATTTTGTTACGGACAAGATTGAGCAGGTTATGCATCAGTTTTACAATCATTTTGTTTCCTATGTAACTTCGCAGTTTTTCGGTCGAACTGTAAATTCCGTTGATATTTGTCGAAAAGTTTCCGGGATTTTCCGTTTCGGGACTGTCGATTTCGGGATGTACCATATTGATTTGTCCGTTAAACAGATTCGGTTTTCCGAAAACGATGTATTTTTGTTTGAGTTTAATTTTGTCCTTTATCCATGTAAGACCCTGAAAGAACACAAGGTCAATGCTTCCCGTGCCATCGACAAAGCGGAAAATAAGTCGTTTTTTACCTCTTCCCTGTCCTTCGATGCTGACCGAAACGATTTCGCCATACAACTGGATATATGGCAAATCGGGACCTATCTCCCTGACAGCGTAAAAACGGGTACGGTCTATGTATCTGAAAGGGAAATAATAAAGCAAGTCTTTGAAAGTAACAATTTCCAATTCGCCGAACAACAATTCCGCCTTTTTGGGTCCTACCCCGGGCAAATACATTATCTTAGTATTCAGAATATCGTCCCTAAAATCGCTCATATTTATTGTTTACGCTTGACAACATGTTTAAATTTTAAGACAGCAAAATTCAGTTCTATACTTGTTTCCGTATCAGTCGTTTTCAGGTCGTCTCCCAAAATATCAGCGATAATTTCACCGCCTTTTTGCATTAGCGATTTTTGAGCAAATTCGTCGTTTACTTCTGATAATTCGGCAACAGTATGCGATAATTCCCGTATTTGTGCAAATGTTTCGATTATGTCAATCGTTGTTTGCGTCGCTTTGGGGCTTTTCAATATAGTGGCAAGCATGTATAATCCTTTTTCAGTAAATGCCTTGGGATGTTTTACTTTCCCGCCGGCTGTTAATGAAGTCGAAAATTTCGACTTCATTTCTTTCCATTCGTCGCCGGTAAGTTGAAGGATGTAATTATCTGGAAACTTATCAGGATTGTTTTTTACTGCTTCATTAATGCGTTTTGTTTCAACTTCGTAAAGTGAGGCAACATCACTGTCAAGTATCACTTTTTGATCGCGTATCATCAAAATTTTTTCTTTAACCTGACTGAATTTTACTGTATCCATATCTTTTTATTATTGAAGGATTTGTTGTCTCACCAGGATTCGAACCTAGACCGGCAGAGCCAGAATCTGCAGTGCTACCATTACACCATGAGACAATCTATTATTATATTAACGATCGACGCGTGCGCCGCCGCCTTTCACCAATTTTTCGACCTCGTCGAGCGTAGCCATTGAAGTATCGCCCGGCGTTGTCATTGCGAGCGCTCCGTGAGCGGCTCCATATTCTACGGCTTTTTGCGCATCGTTGAACGTTAAAAAGCCGTAAGTCAATCCTGAAGCGAAGCTGTCGCCTCCGCCTACACGGTCAAATATTTCGAGGTCTTCGCGATGCGTGGCTTCGTAGAATGTTCCGTCAGCCCAGCATATAGCGCCCCACGAATTGACCGTTGCCGATTTTACGGTTCTAAGCGTAGTTGCAATCACCTTAAAGTTAGGATATTCCTTGACTGCCGTTTCGATCATGTTCCGGTATCCCGAGATGTCGAGTTTTGTCAACTTTTCGTCTGTACCTTCGATTTCGAAACCAAGACAGGCAGTGAAATCTTCCTCATTTCCAATCATTACATCGACATATTTGGCTATTTCCCTGTTCACTTCCTGAGCTTTGGCTTTGCCGCCTATTGATTTCCATAATGATGGACGGTAATTAAGGTCGTATGATACGATAACGCCGTATTTTTTAGCGGTTTGTGTAGCCTCGATTACCACTTCGGGAGTAGTTTCGGACAGAGCGGCAAAAATCCCGCCGGTATGAAACCATCTCACGCCGCATTTCCCGAAAATATATTCCCAGTCGATATCGCCTTTTTTCAGTTGCGATGCGGCAGTGTTTCCTCTGTCGGACACGCCTTTTGC
>JAISXV010000272.1 GCA_031270335.1 Prevotellaceae bacterium
ATAGCGACGTATCTCAAACGTTTTCCTTACGCCGTGCTCTCGGGAACGCCAATCCGGATTATCGAAATCACTTACGCAAAATTCACCGACAACAGACTCGGATTCGGTAAAAAAATCACCTGGGAGAAAAATTCTGAATAAAAGTATTACCTTTGCACGGAAATTTTATTAAAAATATGAAAGGAATAGTACTCGCCGGTGGTTCCGGCACACGGCTTTACCCGATAACGAAGGGAGTATCGAAACAGATATTGCCGATATACGACAAGCCCATGATTTATTATCCGATATCGGTATTGATGTTGGCGGGAATCAGGGAGATACTGATAATTTCGACGCCTCACGATTTGCCGGTGTTCAAACGTCTGCTGGGCGACGGAAGCGATTACGGAGTGCGTTTCGAATACGCCGAACAGCCTTCGCCCGACGGTCTGGCTCAGGCGTTTATCATCGGAGAACGGTTTGTTGGAAATGATACCGCCTGTCTGGTGCTGGGCGACAATATTTTCTACGGACAGAGTTTTTCGAAGATGTTGAAAGAGGCTGTCAATACGGCTGAAACACAAGGCAAAGCAACGGTATTCGGATATTATGTGAATGACCCGCAACGTTACGGAGTAGTGGAGTTCGACAAAGACGGCAATGCGTTGAGTATCGAAGAAAAACCGCAGAATCCGAAATCGAATTACGCTGTTGTAGGACTTTATTTTTACCCAAACAAAGTTGTCGAAGTAGCGAAATACATCAAACCTTCGGCGCGTGGAGAATTGGAGATAACTACTGTCAATCAGGAGTTTTTGAAAGAAAAGAATCTGAAAGTATCGCTGTTGGGACGCGGATTTGCATGGCTCGATACCGGAACCCACGAATCACTCTACGAAGCCGGTACTTTTGTCGAAGTAATCGAAAAACGGCAGGGGTTGAAAATCGCTTGTCTTGAAGAGATTGCGTACAATCAGGGATGGATTACAGGCGAACAGTTGACGAAACTCGCCGAGCCGATGAAGAAAAATCCTTACGGACAATATCTGTTGAATATTGTTAAGTGACACCACTTTGCCACGAATGCACGAATTTTTTTGTCCGCGAATTACTTTTTTTGTCCGCGAATTACGCGAATTAACGCTAATTTTAATTCGGGGCTAAAAAACGATTACGTTGCAGGTTTGACCCGCAATCTCCTAATCCCAATTGCGTCCTCATCGCTTTGAGGTCCGGTTCTATCCCTGTAAATTTTTCGAAACAATACACCGCCTGATGAAACACCCAGTATCGACCGTCGATAGTCAGACAGTTGATTTCCTTTGCTTTGTCCAGCAGCGGCGAACCGATATACGAGGCGTCCAATATCGTTTGATTACTGTTGAGCCAGTCTTTTTCGACGATATCTATTCCGCTGTACAGAGTGTTTATTATCACGTCGGTTGTTTTCAGCAGGGACGGTAAATCGGCGATGGGAGCGGCGTCGCAGTTCAGTTTGCGTGCAAAATCTTCGGCTTTCGGCGCTGTTCTGTTTACGATTGTAAGTCTTCCGCCCGATTTGCTGACTGCGTATGCGGCAGCTTTACCGGCTCCGCCAATGCCAAGCAACAGGCACGATTTCCCATGCAATGCGACGCCAAACTCCCTGAAACTTTCGGAAACGCCATAATGATCGCAGTTGTCGGCGATTATCCTGCCCTGCGATACGATTACGGCGTTGACGGCGCCGATAAGATTCGCTGTTTCGGAGGTTTCGTCGGCAAGACGGAAAACGCCTTCCTTAAACGGAGCCGTGATATTTCCGCCATCGTAGCGCGCTTTCAGCAGTTCGACACATTCTTCGGCGCTATTCAATTCGTTACTGTCGTAAGTCAGTTCCGGAAAACCGGCGTATGCCGCCCGGAACATTGCGGGACTTTTACTGTGTCCGACAGGATTGCCTAATATGCAGAATTTAGTCGAACAGTTTTTCGATAACTCCGGCATAACGTTCTGCGATTATTTTTCGTTTTACTTTGAGCGTAGGGGAGAGAATCCCGTTAGCGACAGTCCATTCGTCGGCAATCAGTTGATAACGTTTTATATGTTCGTAATCGCCGAAAAAGCGGTTGTAGTTCGCTACTTCTTCCCTGATTTTTTTATTGACGTCGGCGTTATTAATCATTTCGGAGTTTGTTGTGTACGTGATATTATTCGTTTCGCACCAACTTTTCAGATACTGGAAATCGGGAACAATCAACGCTGCTGCAAATTTCTTGTTTTCGCCTACCACGATGATGTTTTCGATAAAATGCGATTCGCTGAACTTCGATTCTATAACTTCGGGATTGACGTATTTTCCGAACGATGTTTTAAAGATACTTTTCAGTCGTCCGGTGA
Source organism: Prevotellaceae bacterium (assembly GCA_031270335.1). GTDB lineage: Bacteria > Bacteroidota > Bacteroidia > Bacteroidales > UBA932 > JAIRLF01. The sequence continues at coordinate 2,362 of JAISXV010000272.1, forward strand.
TGATCAGCAGGTTTTCGGGAGTAAATTTTCCCGTATCTCCGGTGTGAAACCAGCCTTCGGAATCAATTACTTTCGCCGTCAGTTCGGGGTCTTTGTAGTATCCCTGCATGACGTTATGTCCTCGACAAAGGATTTCGTTTTCGTCGCTGATTTTCACCTCTACGCCCGGCAATGGAAGTCCGACGGTTCCGAATCGTCGCTGATTTTTTCCGCGACGGCTCACGGCAATCACCGGCGATGTTTCGCTCAATCCGTATCCTTCGAACACAGGCATCCCGATAGCGGAAAAGAACGCCGCTATCTGCGACTGTATTGCCGAGCCGCCCGATACCACGATGTCGAAATTACCTCCGATAGCTTTTCGCCACTGCGAATAAATCAGTTTGTCGGCAATCTTCAGTCTTAAATTATACCAAAGATTATTGTTATCAAGTTGATATTTGGTTGCCAACTTGAAAGCCCAATAGTAAATTGTCCGTTTTGTAAACGACAGGCTTTTGCCCGCGGCATACAGTTTGTAGTATATCTTTTCGAGCAAACGCGGCACGCAACTCATCATTGTCGGATTGACTTCTTTGATGTTTTGTGAAATAGTCGCCAAACTTTCAACGTAATATATCGACATCCCAAGATAATGATACAGATAGACAAGCATCCGTTCATAAGCGTGACATATCGGCAGGAAACTGAGCGCCTTATTGTTCCATTTCGCGGGGATTTCGGCTACGTTTATGAAGTTTTTAATCATGTTACTGTGCGAAAGCATCACGCCTTTCGGGACGCCGGTTGTCCCCGAGGTGTAGATAATACTCGCAACATCAGTTTCTTTGATTGACTGTTTGATTTCGGCAAGTTTTTCGGGTTGCGGATTTTGCCGTCCGAGTTCCACAAGTTGGTCGAAGTATTTGTATCCTTCGTCCTGTGGTGCAAACGTGATGATTTCTTTAAGACTTTTTATTTCGGGCAGGATAGGATTCAGTTTTTTGTGCAGTTCCTTACCTTCGATAAAAATCATTTTCATCTCCGCATGATTGAGAATATGCCTGTAATCGTCCTGACTGATTGTTGGATATATCGGTGTCGAAACAGCGCCGATTTGCATTGCGGCAAAGTCAATCATGTTCCATTCGGGACGGTTGCCGCTGACGATTCCGATTTTGTCGCCGGGCTTGACACCCAGATACATCATGCTGTAACTGATTGCATTGGTCAGTTCTACATATTCTTGAATACTGAATTTCCGCCAGACGCCGTTTCGTTTACATGCTACCGCTGCGTCCTGTTTCGGATACTTTTCGATATAATTATCAAGTAAATCAAATAATCGAGTTATTTCCATATAAATATTGTTTTTAATTATGTTTCAACTGTTCGGGCAATTCGCATACTACACGGAAACCTATACTGCGGATGTCCGAGTACCACCAGATACTTTTCGGTTGTTGCGGGTCGGTTTTCAGCCATGCGTCATGCCTTGAATAATCACGGGCGGCGCATCGCAAATCTGCTGCGTCCGATGTGTAATTTCCTCCACGCACAACCCATTCTTCGCCTTCGGAGTTTAACGGGTTGGCGATATTATCGCCGAGTTTGCCGTAATATTGAGCGTCGTATTTGTCGGCGCAATATTCCATTACGTTACCCAGCATGTTTTTCAGTCCGAACGGATTAGCTTCGACCATGTCGGGAGTTTGCGTCCGGCTTTTGCTGTTGTTGTCATATACGACGTATTGTGAAATGACTTCGACGTCGGCGTCGAAAAATTTCCTCCAAAAGCCTTCGTTTGAGAAACTTTTCGGATTACCTTCGAAGAAGTACGGTGTTTCGGAGCCTCCGCGTGCGGCGTATTCCCATTCGGCTTCGGTCGGGAGACGGTATTTTTTACCGGTAGTTTGCGACAGCCATTGACAGAAAGTCTCTGCGGCATAATGCGTCATGGTTATAGCGGGACGTTCGCCGCCGCCCCAGCCCTGGTCGGGTAATCCGAACGGAGGCGTGGGACCCGAAATGGCGTCCACATCCGGACGGCTGTTGTTGGCATACACATCGTCGGGCGGAATACGTCCCTCGCTCATCGTCTTCGCATAAAACGACCAGTACATATCCCATGTCACTTCAATCTCAGACATGAAGAACGAACCGACTGTCACCGTATGAACAGGACTTTCGTCTTCTTTGTGGAACGGCTCTTTTTCGGGGCTGCCCATCTTGAACGAGCCGCCGGAGATGGCTATCATCTCAAACGCTACGGGAGTGCCGGGGATTTGTTCGGTGAAGTTCTTAAATTCGGCGACTGCTGTAGCTGTCTTATAGTACAGACTTGTGTCGCGGTCGAGGATATTTTCGACAACGGTCAGTTTTGCGTGTTTGTAGTTCGGATTATAGTGTCCGGCGTCCAAATGGCAACTGATACATTGCAGATTCAGTTTTGTTTCGTTTCCTTCGTAATACAGATGCGCCGTCACAGCGTCGTCGCTTATTCCGGTGGGGAAAAGGTTGCAATGACATTCCTTACACGATTCGTTGGGTATATACGTCACAGCTGTTTCGAGTCCCGAAAGCCTGTCCCAGTCATAATCGGCGCTATCTTTTGCGATGTAACCCCAAAGGTCTTTTATCCCGAGTTTCATTTTTGCGGTGTAATGCGCCCAGGTTTCATTTTTGGGAGGTAAATGACAATCGACGCAATGAACTTTCGTTCCGCTCGCATTGTTTACATGCTTCGACATCTTCCAACTGTCTTCAACGTGCGGATGCACGTGACATATCATACACGATTCATCGGTCGAAAAATGTACCGAAGTTAGATATAATGAGACAACTGTACCCGCTCCAAGTATCGCTCCCAGAAGTATATAAAATGATTTACGTTTAAAGAAATTTTTCTTTTCCTGTGTCCTGTTGTTATTCTTGATAGTCATTTTCTAATTACTTATAAGTATAAATTTAACGGCGCAAAAGTAGTAATTAATGTGCAAATGTGCAAAATCCAAATTAATATTTACCTTTGCAAAAAAAAATTAGTAATGAAATACATTTATTTAACATTATTTCTGTTTATTTCACAGGCAATTGGTTTCATCAAAATAATTTTGCCAGCCACAGCGCAAGAAACTAATCAACCAACAGCGTATGTTGTTTCCGAAAAGCGTGTTCAGGAACTGAAAGATTTGCGGTGGGGAATGTTTATTTGTTGGTCGTTCAGTACGTTTTCCGGAAGGGAATGGACGGGCGACGTTGCGAAACGGACTGATTACGACAAACTTTTTCCGGCAAAAAGCGTCGATACCGACCAGTGGGCAAAAACTGCCAAAGAAGCCAGAATGGGTTACATTCTGTTCCTAACGAAACATCACGACGGCTTTTGTCTTTGGGATACAAAAACAACCGGACGCAAAGTGACAAATGCTCCTTTGGGCAAAGATGTGTTGGCGGAACTCCGGAAATCGTGCGATAAATATGGAATTAAACTTGCTCTGTATTTTTCGGAAGGCGATTGGACATGGGAAGGAGCAATCGACGGTCAAGCGCTTGAAGGCGGCGACAATCCCGAAACAAAAAAAGCGCAACTCGAAGAACTCCTGACAAATTACGGAGCAATCGAATACATCTGGTTCGACCATGCTGCCGGTACAGGCGGACTGAATCACGAAGCAACAACTGCATGGTGCAAAAAATTCCAGCCCGACTGTTTCATCGGATACAATCACGGCGACCAATCGACAGCGGACATTCGTCTCGGCGAAATGGGTAAGCCGGGACCGATTGAAGACGTCGCAGCAGCTGGTCCTCACCTGAATATGAAAGACGGAAAACATAACTGGAGACTTGCGGAATTTACTTATCCGATTTTGCCCCCGCACGAAGGAGGCGCAATGTGGTTCTATTCTTTACCGAAGCATGACCGCCTGGTGCATCCAGCGTCAAGACTTTTCGACGACTATCTCGGAGCAGTCAAGTACGGAAATGTTTTTTCAATCAACATCGGACCGGATTATAACGGAAAAATCCGCAATATTGATGTGAAAACATTGAAGGAAACCGGAAAACTTATCCGGAAACAGGCAGAGTGCAAATAAGCAACGCTCCTTACAGTGATGTAAATTTATCCGGCGCATCATGCCATTTCCATAATATGGAAACGTCGGATTCTTTAATAAATCCATCTTCGACGGCTTGACTGATTAGCGTCGAAAAGTCAGATAATGTGACAAGTTTACATTTGTTATCCTCGAAATTTTTAAGCGCCGTATCGAACTCGTAGGTAAAAATAGCCGCCATACCCAATACCTCGGCTTTTTCGTTGCGCAGTTCATTCAATACTTTCAGGCTGCTCCCGCCGGTAGAAATAAGATCTTCTATCACTACCACTTTTTTATCTTTGGGCGATTCGCCTTCGATAATTTTCTTCAATCCGTGTTCTTTCTGTTTTTCACGAACATAGATAAACGGCAAATTCATTTTATCGGCAACCAGAGCGCCTTGTGCGATGGCGCCGGTAGCTACTCCCGCTATAATCTCAACCGCGGGAAAATGTTTCCGGACTGTTTCAACATAAGAATCCAGAATAATTGAGCGTATCTCAGGATGAGATAACGACTTGCGTGTATCACAATAAATCGGAGATTTCCAGCCCGAAGCCCAAGTAAACGGGGTTGCCGGATTAATTTTGATGGCATTAATTTTCAATAATTTATGCACTATTAACGTTTTCGTATCCATAAACATTACTATTTCAATTTCGACTGCAAAGGTAGTTTTTTTTTTAATAAAATTTGCAATCTCCGAAAATTTCGTACCTTTGCCAAAAAATTGTATGATATGGATGCAAAATTTAAGAAATTGACAATTCAGGAGCAGGAAGCTATGCTTGCCATCTGGAAAACAGGAAAAGGATTTGTTCGTGACTTCATAAAAAATCACACTAAACCCGTACCACATTACAACACACTGGTTTCGACCATAAAAAATCTGGAAAAGAAATCGTATGTGTCGCACAAAGTTGTGGGAAATGTAAATGAGTATTATCCGGTTATTGAAGAATCGGATTACAAACGACAGGTTATGACTGCTGTCGTAAACAATTATTTTTCAAATTCATACAAGGAACTTGTGGCGTTTTTTGCCGGCGAAAAACAAATATCGGCAAACGACCTGCAAGAAATTATCGACATGATTGAAGAACGAAACAATGAATGAGTTACTGATATACCTGCTGAAAACAGCGCTGATTCAATGCGCAATGCTGTTGTGTTACAGAATGTTGTTGCAGAGCGACACTTTCTATAAAATGATACGTTATTATTTTATGGGAGGATTGGCGTTTTCATATATCGCTCCGTTGATACGCTTCGATTTCAGGATTTTACCTTCGGCGCAAAATAATATCCCGGAGATTTCATATACATACATTCCGGAAATGTCTTTTCCGGTAGAACAGTTGCCACAAACGACCGCGTTATGGTGGCAACAGTATTCGCTTCCGGATATTTTGACAGCGGTATTTGTTGCAGGCGCGGCTGTTATGATGATTCGTTTTGTGATACAGTTTTTGAGCCTCGCTTCGTTGCGGACAGATCGAAAACACAGACATCAAACATACTGTATATTAGACGTTGACGCTCCAATCAAACCTTTTTCATTCGGAAAACGGATTTACATTAACTCAAAACTGCACAGCGACGGAGAACTCGACGAAATTATCCGTCACGAACTTGTGCATATACGTCAAAATCACAGCGTTGACATAATTGTCGCAGCTGTCAACCGCATCATTTTCTGGTGGAATCCTTTCGCATGGATTCTTAATGGCGATATTCATAACAATCTGGAATATATCGTCGATAACGAAATGTTGCTGAACGGAACCAACCGGAAACATTATCAATACCATTTATTGAATATCAATCAATTGACTTATATCAACAACGATATGGCAAATTATTTTAATTATTATAATCTTAAAAAACGTATAGAAATGATGAATAAAGAAAAAACGCAACCCGTTTATAAGATAAAATGGTTGCTCGCGCCTATTGGCGCCATTGTTATATTGCTCGCATTCAACGCTCAAAGAGCAATTGCAACAAATGTTGATTTCGCTGTAACAAACGAAATTGTCGAAATTACTTCCGATACTCTTATGATTAATTGTCGCTGTTGCGATGATTCTACTCGACCATTGATTTTTATCGATGGGAAAGAGTACAGTTCTAATGAAGTGACAAACTTGGATGCTTACGACATTCACTCATTCAGCATCATCAAAGACGCGGCTGCGACAGCGGTGTACGGAGACAAAGGTAAAAACGGCGTGATTATTGTCAAAACAAAAGAAAATCACAAAATTTCGGAAACGAAAAAACTGTTGTATTCTATGGACTGGCTGAAGCAAACGAATGTAAAACACGAACCTTTGGTTATTATTGACGAAAAAGAATCAAACGAGGAAGAACTTCAGAAGTTGGAAGATATTGAATCAATCAGCGTCATCAAAGACGCGGCTGCGACAGTGGTGTACGGAGACAAAGGTAAAAACGGCGTGATTATTGTCAAAACGAAATAAATGGGGCATATTCCACAAACAGAGAAACATCCATTGCGCCCGTTTTATCCGGACGACGCGCAATGGCTGTTTTTGGGAAGTTTTCCGCCGAAACGCGAGCGTTGGTCGATGGAGTTCTATTATCCTAATTTTCAGAACGATTTATGGCGGATTTTCGGGCTGGTCTTTTTCGACGACCGGAATCATTTTGTCGATGAAGCGGGTAAAACATTTAAGAAAGACGCTATTATCGAATTTCTTACCAAGCGGCATATTGCCATATACGATATGGCGGAAGAAGTGATACGACACAAAGATAATGCTTCGGACAAAGATCTGGAGATTGTTCGACCGCTTGATATTGTTGGGGTTATACAGCGGTTACCCGAGTTGCGAAATATTGTTGCCACAGGACAGAAATCGTTGGATACGCTTGTCGGTCAATTGCATGCTGCAAACATCGAAATCGACTGTCCGAAAATTGGCGAATATGTCCAGTGTTCGATACTCGAGCGGAACATTCGCATCTGCCGTATGCCGTCGTCGTCAAGAGCTTATCCGCTTTCGCTGACGAAAAAAGCGAGTATTTACGGAAATATGTTTTCGGCTAATTTTTTCTTCAACTGAGTGAGGCTATAATCTTTCATTTTTATTTCGTCACCTCGATATATCACTTTTGCCGCGCTTAAAATCGGCTGCATACTTAACCATAAATCGTTGAACTTTACAATATTTGCTTCTACCACACTGTTACGTTCGTTTATCAGTTTGTTTTGTTTGTCGTTCAACGAACTGATATCCTGCACCAGTGTTGTGATTTCGCCGATCAGTTCCTTTTTCAGACCGAACTTTCTCAGTTCCGGAAAATTACGATTCACTGTTTTCAGGACAATGTTCATATTCAAGAGCAATTTTTCGATATTCTGCGTATAGATATTCACTCTAATCTTCTTTAAATCTATGTCGGCAATATACGAACTGTCAACTCCAAATTCAAGATATTCTTGCATGGTATTCAGTTTGATATGCAAGTCCTTGGATTTGTTGTAAAATTGCTGTTCTATGGTTTTCAGTTCTCTGTTGATTATCGCCGATTGCAGCAATTCGTTACAAATCTCAATCTTTGCTCTTACAGTGGCTAAATAACCGGTAGTAAACACAGCCGAATAACTGTGAAAATCACTGATATCTTTTTCGGCGTTACTTACAATACATTCCGCCAGCATGGGAATTTCTTCTATTTTACATCTATATTTCTTAATACTCACCGCGTTTTATTTATGTACAACACTTTATCAAACATAATCAACATAATAATGTTTATTGATTAAATATGAATCCGGCACAAAGGTAAGAAAAATTTTGAAAAAAATATTTATTTTTCCCATTTTTCGTAATTTTTACAGCGATTGAAAAAAACGATTTTGTCCGTTTCAGTTTTAATTTTTTCGTTTTAAAAAGTTATTTTTCTGTTTCGGCAAATTACTTTGCTCCGTTAAGATTTTTTTCTCACCTTTGCACTTTGTAATTTTAGAATATCTTAATGAAAATAGAAAATGAAAAAAATTGTGTTTATTATTCAGATGTTTTTATGCGTTAATTTTGTTTATGCGGTTAACGACGGGATTATCAACGGGATTGTTATTGATTTCAGGAGCAAAGAGGCTTTAGAATTGGCGACAGTCATTATTAAGAAAAAGAACGATTCCGTAGTAGCGCCCGTCGGAGTGAATACCGATAAAAACGGCAGATTTTCAATCAAAAACATTCCTTATGGCGATTACATACTGTCAATTTCGTCGATAGGATACAAAACTTTCGAACAGGAAATCTCTCTGACGCCGAACACTGCGACAATAAATCTGCGACAAATATCATTGACCGAAGAGTCGGAACTGTTAGACGAAGTGCAAGTTACCGCCATCGGAACACAGATGCGAATCGACATTGACAAAAAAGTGTTCAACGTCGATCAGAACATCGCCGCCGCCGGAGGAAGCGCCAGCGAAGTGTTGAGCAATATTCCTTCGGTCGAAGTCAATACCGAAGGCGAAGTGTCGCTACGTGGAAATTCGGCTGTGACGATATGGATAAACGGTAAAGCATCAGGACTTTCTGCCGACAATCGGGGGCAAATACTCGAACAGATGCCGGCGGAAAATATCGACCGGATAGAAGTAATCACCAATCCGTCGGCAAAATACAGCCCCGAAGGAACTGCCGGAATAATAAACATCGTTTTAAAAGAAAACCGTCGTGCCGGATATTTCGGAAGCATACAGGCGGGAGTCAATTCTCGTGGAGGTTACAATTTGGGGTTCAACTACAATTACAGCAGCAGAAAATTGGACGCCTACGCAAGTCTGAATCATAGAAGCAGAGTGTTTACGGGAGGAAGCGTTTCGTCGAGACTGATGAACGGCACAAATACTTTTCTCAATCAGGTAGCCGACATGGACGGACGTAACAGTAACTTTTTCGGACGCGCCGGATTGACTTATCATCTCACTACTGCCGACCATTTTTCGTTGACCGGATTCAACATGTTCGGCAAAGGCAGCAACGACAACATCACCAACTACAAAAGCAATATCCCCGACTCATACACACAAAGCGAACGAAGTACTTTATCCGAAAACAACATGCTTGGCGGAAATGTACAACTTGGTTACAAACATGATTTTAGCAAAAACAGCAATATTGATTTCACCGCTTCGTACAATTCATGGGGAATGGACGACGAATCGGTTTACACTCAGACCTCATTGTATCCCGACAGTCATCAAACATCGTCGTATCAACGCCAAACAAGAGATATTGGTCCGTATAACTGGGAATTTCAACTTGATTACGTAAATTCGTTCACCGAAAACAGTAAATTGGAAGCCGGTTACAAAGGAACGTTCGGACGCGAAGACAGTCCTGTCGAAACATTTTCGGGAACAACCCAAGGCGACGCCGTCGCTACGCCCGAACTGTTCAACAGATTTTTTTATAACCAGGATATTCATGCGTTATATTCGACATACACAGGTCGTTTGAATAAATTCGGCTATCAACTCGGATTGCGAGGCGAATATTCGAACATCGAAACACGTTCGCTACGATACCTCTCACCCGACCCCTCGGAGAGTGGAGAAGGATGGGAAGAAGTTCCGTTTCATACCAACGATTATTTCGACCTTTTCCCGAGCTTTTTCCTCTCGTACGCACTGCCTTCGAATAACGAAATGCAAGTGAACTACACACGCCGTATCACACGACCAAGAGGTTACCATGTTAATTCGTTCATGAACATAACCGATTCGACAAATATTTCGTTTGGTAATCCAGATTTGTTGCCCGAATATTCCAATTCGTTCGAACTGAATTATATAAAAAGCTGGCAAAATCATATTCTTTCTTTTTCGGGATACTATCGTTCGACGGACAATATCATTCAGAGAATCAGTTATCTCGACGATAATATTATGAGAAGTACGTTCGAAAATGTCGCCGGCACATCGTCGGCTGGAACGGAATTTGTGCTGAAAAACAAATTCGCCAGTTTTGTTGATGTGACGACAACGGTCAATCTGTTTTACAAACAGTTGGAAGGATTTTCGTACGTGCCCGAAGGTGTTGAAACGCCTGTAACGGGAATCGCTCAGGAAGATTTTTCGTGGGATGCCAAAATAATTGCAAGTTTTATTCTGCCAAAATTGTTTTCGTTGCAGTTGACAGGCGATTATCGTGCTAAACAACTTATCGCACAGGGATATCGAAAGGCAAATTATTCGCTGGACGCCGGAGTACGTCGAATGTTCGGGAAAATCAGCGCGAGCATCAATGCCCGCGACATTTTCAACTCCCGTAAATGGCACACTGTCACTTCGGGAACAGGATTTTCGCAGGATTCCAAGAACTGGCGAGGCGGTCGTTTCGTGGGTTTGACCGTAACTTACAACTTCGGAAATATGAAACCCGAACGACAAGAACGAAAACCAGACCAGGAAAACACAGAAAACGAATATGATGCGGAGTTTTGATTCGGAGTTTAACTTATTACTCCCGAGCCGATTAATTCTCCCTCGAAATACCATGCGGCAAATTGTCCGGAGGTTATACCTCTTTGCGGTTTTTCGAATATGACATACAGACCTTCGGCTTGCATCACGAGTTTTGCTTTCTGCAAAGGCTGACGATACCTGATTCGGACGTCATAATCAACGGATTCGCCTTCGGAGAGAGCGAGGTCGGGTCGTATCCAGTGTATTTCGTCACGATTGACAAACAGCGCCTTGCGAAACAGTCCCGGATGATTTTGTCCTTCGCCGACATACAGCGTATTTGTTTCGACGTCAGCGCCAATGACAAACAGCGGCTCGACATGTCCGCCGATATTGATTCCGCGTCTTTGTCCTGTTGTGAAAAAATGCGCTCCGTCGTGCGTTCCGATTTTTTTCCCGTCGTGGGGAGTATATATATAAGGTATAGCCATGTTTTTGTAATCGTCGGCGGGAACACTTGGGCAATTGTTGTAAAAATCGGACATAATCTCTACAGTATCACCTTTTTTAGCGGCTAATTTCTGTTGCAGGAATACAGGCAAATCGACTTTTCCGACAAAACATATTCCCTGCGAATCTTTTCTGTCGGCGTTGGGAAGATTTTGTTCGGCAGCAATACGTCGCACTTCCGGTTTCCACAGATGACCGATGGGAAATACCGCTTTCGACAACTGTTCCTGCGATAGCTGACACAGGAAATAACTTTGGTCTTTGTTCGTATCAACCCCTGCCATCAATCTGAATGTCGTTTGGCGACCGGATTCAAACGAAGCCAGCCGGCAGTAATGTCCTGTCGCAACTTTGTCGGCGCCAAGCCTGTTTGCTTCCTTAATGAAGACGTCAAACTTTATTTCGCGATTACACAGAACGTCGGGATTTGGAGTCCGTCCCTTTTCATACTCCGCAAACATGTAATCAACAACACGTTTACGATATTCTTCGCTCAAATCTACAAACTCGAAAGGAATATCCAACTTGCGGGCGACCATTTTCGCTATATCCAAATCGTCTTCCCACGAACAGTTTCCGTGAAGCGTTCCTGTGGTATCGTGCCAGTTTTGCATGAACATCCCGACAATGTCGTGTCCCGATTGTTTCAACAAGTACGCAGCAACGGCGGAATCAACGCCGCCCGACAGTCCAACCGCGATTTTCATCACTCAATCAGTTTATCATAATCGGTTTCCAACGGCTTGTTATTGAGCATATCGTACAGAGTCAACTGCCTGATTGTATAATAATAAGTCCAGTAATTACGCAAAGCGGTAACACTGCGCAGACGGGCGTTATCGCGATCGTTCTGGGCGTTGTTCATCTCCGTAATATCAATTTTGTCAGTCAAATAACGCTGCATCGAAACACTGTACCGTTTTTGTGCAATAGTATCGGCTTTAGCGGTAATCTGGTATTGCTCCGCCTGCATACTATACTGGTTGACCTGCAAAATCACATCCTGCTCGAAATCCGATATCGCCTGCTGTACTTGCACTTTGGTTAGCTCTTCGTTCGATTGCGCCATTTTCACACGTCCTTTTCCCTTACCCCAGTCGAGTATTGGAATCCTCAATCCTAACTGTACCCTTTCCATGTCGCCCGGCTTTTTGTAGGCATCCTTGATTGTTCCCGAAATTTGCCTTGTTCCCGAACGCTGGTCAAGTCCGAACTGCATGTACAGGTCGGCGCTGAATCCTCGCGATGCCTTTGCCGTCGCAACATTTCGCTTTGCTTCAATCAATTGACGTTCGTATCCAAGCAAATCGGGACTGTTTTGTTTCGCAAGTTCCATCACTTTTTCAACATGGATATTCAATTTTGGCGCTTCGTCGGGAATAATAATCGAAATATTCACCGATTCGTTGAATCCCAGAAAAGAACGTAATCTGTTTTTCGATGCGGCGAGGTTCAGGACGGCATCGTTCAATGTTGCGCAAGCGTTCATGTAATTCAATTCCGACTGTAACATATCGTTTTCTCCGATTGTTCCGATATTATACCGTCCTGTTGCAATCTTGTAGAGCGAATCATTGTTCGCTTTGTTAAATTCGGCGATAGCAACGCGCTGCTGGGCTTCCGCCAGATTGAAAAAATAACGTATCGCCGTGATAGACACGTTTTCGACTGCCCGCAAATACCGTTTTTTCGCTTCTTCGTACCTCAACGGTTCCACTTTTTTGTCCCATTTCAAACTGTTTACTCCAAACAGCGATTGGCTGTAAGTCACACTCAACGGCGAACTTAGATACTGTACATATCCGTCGTCGCCAAATATATCCGTACGGCTCAGGTTCGAACCTATCGTAAACTGCCCTCCCGTAAGAGGCACATTTTGTTCGATATTAATGGCTCCCGACAAACGGTTTGAGTAATCCTGCAAATACAGATAAGTTCCGTTTTCCTGCTGTACGGCAGTCATGGCGCGTGAAAAATTGGGCGCCGTAGCAGAAAATACCAGACTTGGCAAAAATCCTGCCTTATACGAGCGATATTGCCAATAACTTGCACGAAAAGAATGTTTTGCCTGAATACCTTCCGGCGATTGTTCTTTTGCGAGTTCAATCACTTCGGCGATTGTAAATTCCAGATTGTTCTGGGCGGTAATTGTGGCTGTAAACAATGTCAACACAGCCAAAATCGTGTAAAGTTGCTTTATTATATGCATATTCTTTAAATTTATTCTCTTAAATCAACTGTTTCTATATCCGGATATTTCGATGCTTCGAATACAAATTCTACATCATCCGGCATTTCGACGTCCGGCGTATAATTCTTTATTTTTATAGTATAATTTACTCCGTCTTTGCCAACATATCTAATGCTGTACGGTTTATGTGCTTTGTCGTCTATCCGTACTCTGATGTAGGAATATGGCATTTTGATATCCCATGGATAAAAATCAACTTCAAGAAGGTCGAAACCGTCTTCATTGACAGCGCCTTTCAGTTTCTGTTTAAACTCCTTTTTATCGCCAAGAATAAATCCGAGCGGGTTTGTCACAATATCGGAGGTCGAATCGGCAAGCGAAATCATAACTTCATTATCTTCTTTAAGATATTGCCATTGTGTTGTCCCGTCGTTATACAGTTCGACGTCTTTTGTCGAAACTCTGTATTTGTTACCTTTCATCATCACTTTTCCGTCCTGCATTGTGGAGGTGTTTAGTTGATGGTCTTCGGTCTTCAATGTATATTCAAAGTAAAGACATTTGTATGAGGCTATTGTCCTGGCTAATTCATCTAAAACTTCTTCGACGCCCCTCTGAGAATTTGCAAAACCAGGAAATAAAATCAGCAATAAAACCACTATATTTTTACTTATCCGCATATCTTTTTTACATCAAAATATCGCACAAAGGTAATAAAATTATTTATTCCTCGCTTTCAATAACGACAAAAGCCGCAAAGATTATATTCCTTTGCGGCTTAAAAAAAGTTCGTTTATTGAGAGAATCAAACTGTTTTTCTGATATTTTCTGCTGCCTGCACCATGTTTTTTAATGATTGAACAGTTTCCTCCCAGTTACGGGTTTTCAGTCCGCAGTCGGGATTTACCCACAACTGAGCGACAGGAATCAGTTTCATTGCTTTCCGTAACAGATTTTCCATTTCGGCGACCGAAGGAACACGTGGCGAATGAATGTCGTAAACTCCGGGACCGATGTCGTTCGGATATTTGAAATTGATAAAAGCGTCGAGCAGTTCCATTTGCGAGCGGGATGTTTCGATGGTTATCACGTCGGCGTCCATGGCGGCGATTGAGGTGATGATATCGTTGAACTCCGAATAACATACATGAGTATGTATCTGCATTTGAGGCTGAGCCGACGACGTTGATAAACGAAACGCTTTAACTGCCCAGTCGAGATATTCTGCCCGGTCGGATTTGCGCAACGGCAACCCTTCGCGTATCGCAGGTTCATCGACCTGAATGATTTTACCTTCATTTTTTTAACCACAAAGGTCACAAAGTTTTTACACAAAGGACGCTATTTTGCTTTGTGTTCTTTGTGATAAACCTTTGTGCCTTTTGTGGCAAAAAAGTTTCCGTATCGTTCCGTATAAATTTCCCCTTAGATGGAAATAAATTTCTCCTTAGAGAGAAATAAATTTTCCCTTAGATGGAAATAAATTTTTCCTTAGAAAGAAATTTACGGCTATCTAAGAAGAAATATTAAGGTATATTTTCTTGCTGGTTTTCAGCATAATAATCGGACAGATAAAAAAAAGAAATCGACCTGCATAATCAATAATATGTTCAAAAGTAAATCAGTATCCATTGAAGGTTTATGCAGTATCTTGCAAAAGTCGCTTTGATCGCAATGTACCTGTTCGGCAAGCCATTTTTTAGTTCTGCCCTCTTCTTTCAATCTTTGGCTTACAATTTCTCCTATGTGTATTTTCTCTTTCATAAAAAAGCGTGAAACTG
>JAISXV010000277.1 GCA_031270335.1 Prevotellaceae bacterium
GAATCTTTTACGCATAATACGAATCTTTTTTCTTTTTGTCTGACAATACTGGGCTATAAACCCGTTAATGCCGCAAAGATAAGCATTTTATACATAACTGCAAAATTTATTCGTGAAAAATTTTCAATGAACTAAAAATCACTTAATTAACTACATAATAATGCGTTAGAAGTTTCCGTGCAGACACTAATTAATTAATTATCTGGTAAAGGTAGAAAATAACTTGCCGTTTACCTTGTCCATAAAAGAAGAAATGACGATGACGGCATGGTAATTCTTTGTAAGTCATAATCTAAATCTTTTTGATTGAATTGTTTGCTGCAATTTTTCCAGCATTTGCAGACCGGCATTGTCGTACTTCTTTTCGAAATCGCTCATTTTCAGTTTGTGTATTTCCCGAACAGTCCTTCGTACTTCGTTTTCGACGCTGTTTTTCCCAAAATTCTCTTCCGGTTTATCTTCGCTTTGCTCAACGGGCTTGAGCGACAGTTGTATTTTTCTATCCAAAGTCGCCAATTCCGTTTTCAGGTCTTTTAATTCGTTTTCTTTGCGCCATGTAGAACTGACAACTTCCTGCAACACAGGCAAATCTTTTGAGATTTTTTCGTTTTCCTTTTCGTATTTCTCTATCAACGAGGGAATTTTTTCAAGAGCATTAAGAAAATAACGAACGGCTAATTTGGGGTCATTCGCAATATGACCATTGTTGTGTGAATATTTGATATTTCCCTCGCCTTCAACGAAAAAGCGATTTTGTTTCATAAAAAATCCTTCCTTCATGGAATCTTCGGTTCTCACAAACAGGTTAAAGCCGTATAAGGCGCCGATTTTATAGTATTCCTTGTGAGTAGTGGCATTGTCGTTCAGGTGGGACAATTTGGCGGCAAGCGACTTAACGTCGGCATTTGCAACTCCGTCGAGTTTTAAAGGATTAAGTTTATTTCCCTCGCTTTCGTATTGAACTCTGTCGTTAAAGGCTTTACTGTCGATTTTCATGCGGGCTATCAGTTCATTGTTGCCGTCGATTGTGCGGAGAATATTATCTCGTTTATATTCGGAAACGGCTTTGTTCTGACCGAAAGTTTTACGTTCGCTTTCGAGGGCGGCGACTTTCTTTTCCAGCCGCGCCTTTTCCAACAAATCGGTGTTACCCGACAGAATAGCAACGTATTCCGAAAAATTCATTCCCGATTTTTCGTCCAAACTGCCCTCGTCTATGGTACGCGCGCCCATATTGT
Source organism: Prevotellaceae bacterium (assembly GCA_031270335.1). Lineage (GTDB taxonomy): Bacteria > Bacteroidota > Bacteroidia > Bacteroidales > UBA932 > JAIRLF01. The sequence continues at coordinate 1,239 of JAISXV010000277.1, forward strand.
TGGTTTTTAACTGTGTGATGAATAACTGTTTGTTGTGCAAAAGATTGAATTTGTATGAATCCAGACTTTTCTCGACGGCGTAAATGATAACATCTACTTTATTGTCGGCATGGAGTTTGGCGATTTCGTTTCCTTTCCGGAGCGCTCTGCCCTCGCGCTGTTCCAAATCCGAGGGTCGCCAGGGGGAATCAAGATGATGAACGGCAACAGCTCTTTGCTGGGCATTTACGCCCGTTCCGAGCATTTCCGTGCTCCCGAACAGGACGCGGATTTGACCGTCGTTCATTGACTTTATCATAGCTTTACGGGCGATTTCTGTTTTTGCTTCCTGTATAAACCGGATTTCGTGCGCCGGAATATTGTGGTCTTCAATCAGTTTACGCTTGATTTCCGAGTATGGATTCCATTCTCCCGGCTTGTAAGTGCCGAGGTCGGAAAACACAAACTGCGTACCTTTTTGAGCGTTGTATTTTTGATAGTATTCTGCAATTTTAGCAGCACAGTGAGAGGCTTTGTTGTCAATATGGTCATCGTATTTGTTTTTATCAATCATGCGCATATCAAGCGACATTTTACGGGCGTAATCGGTGGCAATCAGCATTTTTGCCCTGTCTTCCTGCATACTTAACGGAGCGCGTCCAAGCAGGGTTGCATCGCCGGTTTTAGCGAACGCGACTAATTTTTTGATAAACTCTTCCTGTTGCGGCGTAGGTGGGATATTGTGCAGAATCTCATTCTTTTCGGGACGGTCGATACCAATATCTTTTGCCGTCCTGAAATCGGTTATCTCGCTGTAAAACGACGCTAATTCCGGGACTTTGATAAAATACCGAAAACGTTCTTTTTGAACGATTTCATTAGTAACGGAAAACTCGTAATCAACATTTTTCTTTGCATAAACTGCCGCCCATGCGTCGAAAGTGTTAATATTTTGCCGTTCAAGTTCCTTTGGGCGCAGGTATTTGAACAATAAATAAAGCTCCGTCAGGGAGTTGGAAATGGTTGTGCCCGATAAAAACGTCGCTCCCAAATCCTTACCGTTGCGTTCCTGAATCGTACGAAGCGCAAACAGCATGTTCAACGCTCTCTGCGAGCCTTCGGGACTGCCCAGACCTGCCACGCGGTCATGACGGGTAGTAAACATCAAATTCTTAAAACGGTGACTTTCATCGACAAAAATATGGTCTATACCCATTGTTTTAAAGTCCGCGACATTATCGGTACGGTTTTTGATTTGCTCCGTGAGTTCCATGATTTTGACCTCAAGGTTTTGTTTGCGTTTTTCAACGCCGCGCAACATGCCTGCCGATATGTCCTTTCCCTGAGAGCGCAATACATCCAGATTTTCTTCCACGCTATCCAATTCCTTTTGCAGGATTTTCTGCTGTATTTCCGGCGATTGCGGTATCATACCGAACTGGTCGTGCGTCAGTATCACCGCATCCCAGGAGTTGTTTTTTATCTCGTTGAAGATTTTCATGCGGTTTTTGGGAGTAAAATCATCCTTTCCGGGATACAGGATTTTTGCATTCGGATAAGCGGTTCTAAACGTCTGTGCTATTTCGTGGACATTGGCTTTCAAGCCAATTATCAACGGCTTGTTGACTAATCCAAGACGTTTCATTTCCATTGCTCCGCAACACATTATCAGAGTTTTGCCGGCTCCGACCTCGTGGTCGCAAATGCCGCCGCCGTTCTGTTTCAGCATCCAGACTGCATCCTTTTGACTTTGATATAAATCAGGAATACCCAGCGCCTTCAGGTCCAGACCCGGAAACGTCTGGTGCGAACCGTCGTACTGCGGACGCACAAAACAGTTGAATGTGCGGTTGTAACGGTCGGTTAAACGCTGTTTAAATTCCGGAGACTGCATGTTTAGCCAATCGGAAAAGCCGGTGCGGATTTCGTCTATTTTGCTGTTTGCCAACTGGATTTTCTCTCCGTCACGGACTTTAACGGTTACTCTTTTGCCTTCCTTATCAGTCGTTTCGACTGCTTTCGTGATGTTTGGCGTTGTGTTATGCAGCGCATGTTTCATCAGCGCCAAACCGTCGTAACTCCTGAATTCGCCTCTGACACAGAATTTATCGGCGATATTGGCATTGCGATAATCCGCTTTTACCCCGTATTCGTCACGTATGGGCGAATAATTAATATTTGCCTCTACATCAAACAGATATGTTGCATATTGCGAATAAATTCCCGCCGGTATCCAGCGTTCACCGAAATTAAAGTCAAGTTCTTCAAATGTTACAGGACGCGGCGTAGCGTCCTGTAAGGCTTTCAGCGATTCGGCAATCGTCTGTCTGTTTTCGTCTTGCGGATGATTTTTGAAGTATTTTTCTATAGCTTCCGCTTTTTCAATCACGTTGCCGGAAATAAATCTGTCCGATGATTCGTAATTGTTTATCAATGGATTGTAATAGATATGTCCATGCAAATCGTGCAGCATTTCTTCCGTACTTTTTTCCGGCAACAGCGAAAGCATGTATTCCGTATTAACTTCGCCG
>JAISXV010000023.1 GCA_031270335.1 Prevotellaceae bacterium
GAACAGTGAAGCAAAAAACAGAAAGAAAGTCAAGTGCTGATTTCTTTTTACTTCTTTGAACGGATATAACAAATGAAAGATAAAAAGAAGCGGACACAGCGACAAAACAGAAAGCATCCACATACCTCTCATATCCGAATCACTGAAATTAAACACACGGTAAAGCGCTAATGATACTATCCCGTCCAGCGCAAAATAAATGATGAAGAAAGTCAAAAAGAACTTTACATACTCTTGCTTTTCAGCGATAATCGACTTTGGAGATATCCAATAACATATCGTCATAAACAGAAAAAATCCCGACACTAAAATAGAGAAAGATCCACCCATAATATTAATTATTAATTATTAATTGTTTATAATTCTTTTAACTGCAATTTTCAGCACAGTTTTATCCATTTCGACTTCGACGGCGTCTGCCGGACTGTCGGCGAGTTCGATAGTTTGCGATAAAGTTTGTCCTGCGATATAATCCTTAAAATCAGCCAAAGCCAGTTCGACGTCGGGATTTTGCTCAATCGTGACGCTAATCTTGTCGGTAACATCGAAATCCATGTCTTTGCGGATGTTCTGTATCCGGTTAACGAGTTCGCGAGCAATACCTTCGCGACGAAGTTCTTCCGTGATTGTAACGTCCAGAGCGACAGTCAGCGAACCTTCGGATGCGACCAATTGTCCCGGAATGTCTTCCAGCAAAATTTCGACGTCGGAAATCAACAGTTCCGCTGCGCCCGATTGCAGATTGAGAATATATTTACCTTCACGTTCGAAACTGTTTATCTCGCTCTGAGTGAGCGCTGCAATGGCGGCGGAGACTTCTTTCATCTGTTTGCCGAATTTAGCGCCCAAGACCTTGAAATTCGGTTTTATTTTCTTCACCAGAACGCCGGAAGCGTCTTTGATAAACTCAAGTTCTTTGACGTTGACTTCATTCAGAATCAGTTGTTTTATCGCTTCGATATGTTCCTGTACGCTATCGTCGAGAATGGGAACCTGCATCTTCGCCAACGGTTGCCGTACCTTTATATTAACCTTCCGGCGCAGAGCCAGAACCATCGACGACAACTGTTGCGCCAAAGCCATTTTTTCTTCGAGGTTTTTGTTTACCAAACTGTTGTCGCACAAAGGAAACAGACTTAAATGAACTGATTCGCATTTGCTGTTTTCCGAAGCCGCTGTAAGGTCGCGATACAGAACGTCGGAATAGAACGGCATTATCGGCGCCGACAGTTTCGCAACCGTCTCCAAACAGTGGTAAAGCGTTTGATATGCAGCGATTTTATCTTTCGACCCCTTGTCGCCGCCCCAGAAACGTTTCCTGTTCAGACGCACGTACCAGTTGCTGAGATTGTCGTTGACAAAATCCTGAATCAGACGTCCCGCCCTTGTCGGTTCGTAGTTGTCAAAATTCCTGTCAACATCTTCGATGAGAGTGTTTAACAGCGATATTATCCAGCGGTCGATTTCGGGACGTTCTTCAACCGGAACCTGTGGAGCAGTATTGTCAAAATCGTCGATATTTGCGTAAAGGGCAAAGAACGAATAAGTGTTGTACAAGGTGCTGAAAAACTTGCGTTTCACCTCATCCATTCCTTCGATATTGAATTTCAGGTTGTCCCATGGCGATGCGTTGGTAATCATGTACCAGCGCAGTACGTCGGAGCCGTATTCTTCGATAACATCAAACGGATCAATAGCGTTACCCAGACGTTTCGACATTTTGGCGCCGTTTTTGTCGAGTACAAGCCCGTTGGAAACGACGTTTTTGAACGAAACAGCGTCGAAAACCATTGTGGCTATTGCATGTAGCGTGAAAAACCATCCTCTTGTCTGGTCAACGCCTTCGGCAATGAAATCGGCGGGAAAAATCTGCCCGGCGTCGAGAGCGTCTTTGTTTTCGAAAGGATAATGCACTTGAGCGTAAGGCATTGCGCCGCTATCGAACCACACGTCAATAAGATCAAGTTCGCGATACATTTTTTGTCCTGAACCGGAAACAAGCACAATATTATCAACATAAGGTCTGTGAAGGTCGATTTTACTGTAATTTTCGTCAGAATAATCGCCTGTGATAAAGCCTTCGAAGGGATTTTTCTCCATAAACCCGGCTGCGACCGATTTTTCGATTTCGGCAACGAACTCCTGCATCGAGCCGATACATTTTTCTTCGCTCTTATCCTCTGTACGCCAGACAGGTAGCGGCGTTCCCCAGTAACGGCTGCGACTGAGATTCCAGTCCTGAAGATTTTCGAGCCATTTGCCGAATCGTCCTGTTCCGGTGCTTTCCGGCTTCCAGTTGATAGTGTTGTTCAGTTCGATCATCCTTTCGCGAGCGGCTGTCGATTTGATAAACCAACTGTCTAAAGGATAGTATAATATCGGCTTGTCCGTACGCCAGCAGTGCGGATAGTTGTGGATGTGTTTTTCGATTTTGAAGACCAGATTTTGCTGTTTAAGCATCAACGACAGTTCCAAATCCAACGACATGTCGTCGTCCGTAAGTTTCGGATCATAAGCGTTTTTGACAAACCGTCCGGCAAATTCACTGTACAACTCCACATTGACATTGTTTTTAACGAAATCTTCGTCGAGGTCTTCCAACAGGAAATATTTTCCGGTGAGGTCAACCATTGGACGACGGTTTCCGGCTTTGTCAATCAGCATCAAAGGCGGAACGTTGTTTGCTTTGGCGACGCGGTCGTCGTCAGCGCCGAAAGTGGGCGCTATATGGACTGTTCCCGTACCGTCTTCCGTCGTAACGAAGTCGCCAAGAACGACTTTGAACGCTCCCTCGCCCGGATTGACCCAGGGAATCAACTGTTCGTATTTTATTCCGGCAAGACATTTTCCCTTACATTTTCCCAAAACCTTAAACGGCACAAGTTTATCGCCCTGTTTATAACTGTCGAAATCTGCATTTTCGGCTTTTTTGTTGAAATGAACATACAGCAACGGCTCGCCCAAAACGGCATACATCGGCGCTCCGGTATAGGGATTAAATGTTTGTACTGCAACATAATCTATCTCGGGACCGACAGCCAGAGCGGTGTTCGACGACAGCGTCCACGGCGTGGTTGTCCATGCAAGGAAATACGTATTCGCTTCAACCTTGATATTCATTATCCTGTTGAGATTTTCGACTTCGCCGGCGTTTATCTTAAACTGCGCAACGCAGGTGGTATCTTTGACGTCGCGATAACATCCGGGCTGATTCAACTCGTGCGAACTCAATCCCGTACCCGCTGCCGGAGAATATGGCTGTATGGTGTATCCCTTATACAGGAGATTCTTGTTATACAACTGTTTGAGCAGCCACCAAAGGGTTTCGATATACCGGTTATCGTAAGTTATATACGGGGCATCCATATCGACCCAATAACCCATTTTGTGTGTAAGTTCCTCCCATTCTTTGGTATATCGCATCACATCTTTGCGACAGGCGGCGTTATAATCTTCGATACTTATCTTTTTACCGATGTCTTCTTTCGTGATTCCCAACGCTTTTTCGACGCTGAGTTCGACCGGCAAACCATGCGTATCCCATCCGGCTTTGCGATTGACCAAAAAACCTTTCATCGTCTTGTAACGACAGAAAATGTCTTTAATCGACCGTGCAATGACGTGATGAATCCCCGGCATTCCGTTTGCCGAAGGCGGTCCTTCGTAAAAAACAAACGCCCGAGCGCCCGCTCTTTCGTCCAAACTTTTGCGAAATATATCGTTTTTATCCCATTCCGCTAAAACATCCTTGTTTATCTTAGACAAGTTAAACTCTCTGTATTCTCTATACTTAGCCATTTTGTAACTGTACTGATTACTATTTTATACGTCTTAATTCAGCCGGCAAAATTAGTATTTTTATTTTATTCCGGTTTTGAAATCAATAAAAAAGAGAATACAGATGATGGTAATATGCTTATCTACTTAACTTTTATTCTAATTCCTTCGCTGTGCGCCGAAAACTCCGGAGCATACATACACTGGAACGTTGTGATTCCGTTGGAGAACTGTCCGGCGTGAGTTACCCGCAAGTCGTATTCGAACACGTAAGTTCCTTTACGCAAGTATGTAATAAAGAAGTTTGTCGATGCGTCCTTGATGCTTTCGTAATACCACAGACCATCCTGATGACGATAGCCCGACAATGTTTTTGTGGGTTCGAAACCGGCGGCGCGCATGTCTTTGAGATGGACAAATTCGTAATCACGGTCTGCGCGCAACTCCATGCGTACAGTTACTATATCGCCGATTTGCAGGACATTGCTTTCATTGAGCGGTTGCAGTTCGGCGCCTCGGACGGTGATTTTCTTCAGGAACAACTGCTTATTCATTCGCAGAGATGTTTCGGAGCCTGATATCTTGTCCAATTGCTCAAAATATTGCCAGTAATACGCTCCGCCACAACTTATTCCGCTTTTGTTGGGATTGGAGACAGTCAAGTTTGCCATACTTGCATTGACATCGGCGCCGCTCCATGAAGTCTTCATGTAACCCGTACCCGGCTCGGGACGGACGTCTTCTTTTGCCACGTCCTTCAATGGTTTACCGCCAATCGTAACCTCAAGCGCCTGATTGTCGTCGAGCAGATTATTTCCCGTCATCAATAATGCGTAACATGCTTCGGCGGTGGCTTTTGTTGTCCGCCAGTCGTTGGTCTGCTTGTTGCGCAACAGCCAGATTTTCATCTCTTCGACAGCCTTATTATCATTTGCCGCTTCGTTGAAAGCCTCAATCAACAAGGCTTGTGTTTCAATACTCGCCTGATACCAGAAATAGCCCGCAACATTATCTTTCCAGTACATTCCCATCTCGTCGGACTGTTGCGAACGCTCTTTCAAAGAACGGATTATTGCTGTCGCCATTTTGACGTCCCCGAAACGATGCATCGCCAGGGCAATCATTGCCTGAGCCTGCAAATTGAACTTCGGCCAGTACTGTTTTGCCTGATCGAAATAATAGTCGAATGCTTTTGCGTCGTCAGGCTTATGCTTGCTGAAACTGCATGTGTACAAGTATTTTACTTCTTCGTATCCGATGTTCTGCTGTTTCATGTTTACCTCATATTTCAACAGTTTTTCGTATTTATCCAGTATTTCACCATCCAGAAAACTAAGTCCTTTGGTAATTATGATATTCGCTGCATCAGCGAAATCACCCAAGGCGTTCAACTTTTTGAGATGCTCGAAACCGGATATTATGTGGCTCGTGATGAAATACGACGATGGAGCGCCTGTAAACCATGGGAAACCGCCATCGTTTTGTTGCGCTTTTTTCACCTTGTCGAAGGCTTTACTTTGTTCGGCGCTCATCCTGTTCAGGTCGAAAAGCAAGGCGACGCGTTTCTTTCGTTCCGATTCGTTTTGCGCCTGCATAACCCACGGAGTTTCTTCGAGTAAGACCTGCTTTAACTCTTGATTCTTCTCCAGATTAGAGAGTAAAACGTCTTTATATTCCGGCAAATCGCGCCACATATCGAATACCTGTTTGATACGCGGCGAACTGTTTACTACAGTCGTCGATAACGAGTTGGCATAGAACCGTGAAAACGTCTGCTCGGAACATTCGTAAGGATATTCCATCAGATAAGGCATTGCCTGCACGGCATACCACGCAGGATTAGAGGTCAATTCGAGCGTCAGACTGTGATTGCGCAGGGTCGATGATTTATTCTCCTTCAATTTTGTGAACGTTAGACTTTTCTGCTTCCCCCCGCGAACGTTGAACGGCATGGTTTCGGTTACTAATACAGAGTTTTTGATGACGGGGACGATTTTCTCTTCGCCGTCGGTGTGATTACCTGCCTGCGCCGTCAGTTTGTAACTGATTGCTGACACGTTGTCGGGAATAATCAGCGTCCATTTCAAGCCTGCGCTCTGTCCGCCTTTGACATCGAAAGACTGTGTTTGCGGCGATTGAATAATTTTAGCATCAACCGGTTGCATGGTCGAGGCGTCGTAAAGCCGTAACATCGCCTGTCCGGTCAGGTCGCCGTCGGTGATATTGTTCACCTTGGCGGTAAATTCAATGATGTCGTTTTCACGGAAAAAGCGTGGAGCATTGGCGCTTATGGCTACTTGCTTTTGAGTAATCAATTCGTTGGTAACAGAGCCGATTTTGAAATCGAGGGTGTGAGCAAAGCCGAGCATCTTCCAGCGTGTAAGGGCTTCGGGAACAGTAAACTCAATGGAGATATCGCCATTCTCGTCGGTCATCAGTTGAGGATAGAAAAACGCCGTCTCATTGAAGTTACGACGGGTTGTAATTGAATTGAGAATTGAGAATTGAGAATTGAGAATTTTCTGCGGAGTTTGCGGCGCAGCAGCAGTTCCGGCAACAGCGTTGGGAATAGCTTGATCAGCAACAGCAACAACAGAAACCGCTTTGGTTGCTTTTTTCTGTGTGCCGAAAGCGACTACAACTGATTCTTCTGCAACTTCTGTAACTTCATTGAAATCAAACTTACGGGATGAAAGTCCGCGTATTCCATATATTGGCAGATTATCGTTTCCGAACTTGTCAAACCGTGGATAAGCAAATATCCTGTCGTTAATATAATAAGAATAATCCTGGAAAAAGCCGAAAGTGTATATGTTACGATAGAACGGATACCAGCTACTGCCAGAGTAATACTGCGCATAGAAATCTTTGTTCCACGAATGTGGACTGAACGCATCCAGCGAAGCATCGTATAGGGTAGCAACCATTTCAGCGGTTTCCCTCTCGCCTTTTTTATTTTTAACATTAAGCGTCCACTTTTCTTTTTCGCCGGGTAACAATTTGTTGCGGAATGTTTTAAAAGTTATATCCAACTGCTTGTTGGTAAACGGCACATCGACATGACAGGATTCCGTGTATGTTCTGCCGTTTTGAATCATGAGAAACTGCACGGTAAATCCGCCCCGATGTTCTTCTGTTACAGGGATAAGGACGCTTCCGGAAGCGGCGTTGTTTACAATAATATTCTTACGCTCAACAATACGATTCTGATGCACAATGTCGTAATGGATATATGATTTTTCCTCACTTCCGCCTACCCAAAACTCGGCGTATTCACCCGGCTCGGCGGAGGTTTTTATTATCGTTAACCAATTCGACATGTCCGTTATCGAACCTTTTCCCTGTGAAGCCTGTAGGGATGCCCCCTTCCCCTGTGGGATGGGGCTGGATGCCCCCCTCCCCTGTGGGGAGGGGCTGGGGGAGAGGTGAACAGATTTGTCGTATTCAACTTCAATTCCATCGGCATTTTTCGCTTTTATATCAATACGATACCATCCGGCAGGAGCGTCTGCAAGGGTGTTGAGACTGATTATGTTGGCTTGTGAAGTCGTCGTCCGGGCTTTGAACGATGTTATTTGTTTTACTTTACGATAAGTATCGGGTTTGTCTTCATTTCCGTAAGGGTCAAGCGGAAAATGTTTTTTGAACTCCCTGCGTGACATCACAGACGTGTCGGGAACTTCCCACAAACGGGAACGTAAAACGCCTTCGGGCGATTCAAGCGCCGTAACCGTAACCAGCAGGTCGGCAGGCGTGAGATTTCCGTCTAAATTGGTAGTCTGTATGATAAAATCCAGCGCTTTACGGTCAATAATCCTGTCGGGAATAAGCGTTTCGACCAGCAATGGTTTTTTGCTGATTCGCACCGGTAATTCGGCGCTTCGTGTCTCGCCGTTGACGTCCGTAACATCGGCGGTAACGATATAATTATATATCAGATTGTCGTTTGCGACATCGTCGGCTTCGGCTTTAAAGTTAATCACAAACTCGCCTTTGTTGTCGGTATTTATCACACCTGAAGCGATTTCGCGCGAAGGCTGAGATATCGGCGGAAACCACCAGCGATACATCCGATATTGCACGTTCCGTATGATGCGATACTGAACTTTAGCGTTATCAACGGCATATCCGGCTAATGCTTTGGCTTTTCCGGCAACTTGAATGCTGTCGTTAAGCCGGTATGTTTTCGTGAGCGTGTCGAACTCCACTTCGAAAGTCGGACGTTTATACTCTTCGACACGAATACTTTGCGTTCCATATTCGCTCGACAGCCTCATCGTTCCGTTCAGCAAGCCCTGCGGAATAGCGAAACTGCCCTGAACACTGCCGTAATCGTTGGTTTTATGGGTGTGTGTGGCAATGACTTTATTGTTGACGTCCCTGAAATCTATCGTTATTGATTCATTTTTTAAGAGGGTATATTTTCCCTTATGACGTTCGAGATACAGGGCTTTGTAATAGACAGTTTGCCCCGGACGATATATTGAACGGTCGGTAAAAAACACCGTTTGTCGCCGGGCTGTTTCCACCGACGAACTGCGCACGTTCCATTTGTCAAGAACAAGACGTCCTGTGCCATGAGTGATTATCGCTTTTTTAAACCCTTCATTTTTAGCGACATTAATATATGCCAATCCGTCGTCTTCAGTTCTGTAGGTATTGACCTTAACGTCATTAACATAATAATCAATCTTTGCATTTTTCAACGGCTCGCCTGTCTTTGCATTTGCAACATAGATATGTGAGTTGTAGTATGAATCACTTGTATTTCCCTGAAAAGCTACATTCAACGGCGAAACTTGAATGACAGAATATTCACTGTTGTCGTTTTTAGCGAATCCCGATGTGTTTTCTACAAAGATAATGTAACAGCCCTGCGGCAGTCCGTCAATCATTATTTCGGCGGAATGCTGTTGAAAATCATTTGTTGCGGGCAGGGCGATTTCTTTTATAGCAAAAGGTTTTTTGTTTTCAAATTCGCCGGTTTCTACTTTATACCTTTTAAATAGATATTCTTCGTCGGTGCTGTAAATTTTCAAACGCAGTCGGTCTGTGTTTTTATATTTTACCAGCGCCAATATCGGAGAATCGGAACAGTGTAATGAATTAAGAGTCACATTCAACACCGGAGAGGCAATCTTTTTCTGCAACTTTCGTGCCAATTCAACAATGACTTTTACCTCGTCTTTTCCCGAATATTGCGAAATGATTTTTGTACACAAATCATACGATTCTTTGTATTTGCCATTCTTTTGATCGTTGTTGCCCTGCCGTTCATACTGTACTGCCATTGCATAAGCGGGATAAACCCATTCGTCGCTTTGACTGTGAGTGTCAAGCAACGATTTCAAAGCATTATCGTACAAGGCTGCATTATCGACATAACGTCCTTTGTCATAGACGTATTTCAGACGTTCGATGTTGAGACTTATCAGCGCCGCCGGATTGTCGTTTTTTTGCAAACGAAATTTCAGCAGTTTCTGATACAGACTGATGACATTATACTCGGCAGACAGGCTATCGGGCGTCTCTATCCTGTAATTGACAAAAGTGTTGACGTCGGCAAAATATTCGAGTTTATTCAACACAAAAGTCTGTTGCGGAAGGACAACTGAGGTCTCGCTCTGAAATGCTTCGATTGCATTGAACGTCAAAAAGTCGTAGAGTGTCGGAAAGACGATTCTTTGCAGCGTCGTATTTTCGTCGTACTCCACAATCGTCTTATAATCGTCGAGCGGCGTCTGTTGCAGAATCGTTTCGTCCTGTATCGACAGCGTGTAATACTTGAGCGCTTCCTCGAACAGACGTGTTATATCCCATGTCTTTATATCGTTGTCTACGACGGCGGTACGTGTGCGGTTTCTCATCCGCCGATTGCCGGTGTAATATTTTCGATACATGTTGGCTATCATGGCGTAACCCGCCGACTTTGCCGGTTGCGGCAACTGATTTACATCCTGTTGCAACGAATCGAACACCGCATGTTCATCTTCATTCAACGCAATCCTATTAAAACGATACATAATCGCTTTAACTGCCGGCGCATAATCCTTATTCGCCAAAGCGTGTTTGTGGACTTTCACAACTTCGTCCAACGCCGACTTGTAAAGCCCTTTTTCCATCAATGAATCAATCTTTTTCCATTGTTCAT
>JAISXV010000079.1 GCA_031270335.1 Prevotellaceae bacterium
CTCGCGCAATCTTGAGAAAATACCGGATCCGTTGCACAGAATCAATGTGTTCGGTACGGATACCGAACAGGCAGCCGAAGCGTTTGATACCCGCTCTCTTAACTGGTACGTCGTAACTCCTACGGACGCGGATATCACAACCGTATGGGACAATAGCTACGCTCTTATCAATTATTGTAATTATGCGACGAAGTATATCCCGATAGCAGAGGGTATGACAGACGATGAAAAGAAAGTACGCGAGGCAGAAGCGCGCTTTTTCCGTGCAAATGCGTATTTCCATCTGACAATGAATTTCGGAGATGTACACTTCTCGCTCGAAGCCAGCGAAGGCGCAGTTACCGAGGCAAACCGCACCCCTATCCATACGATCTGGGACGAGGGAATATATCCCGACTTACGGTTTGCAGCGGAAAATCTTCCGCCTAATCCGAGTCAATACGGACGTTTGAGTGCATGGGCGGGTAAATTCATGTTGGGTTACATCCTGTTGTCGGACTCGCGAGGTACGGCTACTCACTGGAATGAGGCTGCCGGACTGTTTAAGGATATTATCGAAAACGGCGGTTTCAAACTGATGTCGCCTTTCGAGGTATTTGATGAAGATAACGACGGCAACAATACGGAAACGATCTTTTGTTATCGCGATTTGCCTCAGAATCTTACTTCCGGCAAAGGTGGCACCTATAATCAAGCGCACATGTTTTATCTCTGCAATTATCATAACGTTGCAGGTCTGGAACGTTCGATTCCTTACGGGAAAGCTTGGGCGCGATACAAAGTAACACCATGGCTGCTCAACCAGATCGACGAAACGAAAGACTGCCGTTTTGAAGCCTATTTCCGCCACACCTGGCTGTGTAATGTGGCAGGAGGACTTAATTACACGTACAAACTTAACGGCGTGGAACATACCGTTCGCAGGGAAGTAGGCGACACGATTTTCATTACTCCTAAGCGTGCCTGGACAAAGGAACAGATAGACGCCCGTCCCCATATCAAGGTTTACAATCCGGAGGACGTTCCGGCAATAAAGCCTTCTGTCGAAGGAGACAATATCTACTTCCAGTGTTTCCGCAGTATCTATCCTTCGATCATCAAATACGAGGATACGAAACGCCCGGGAGCTAACGACAGCAACGGCGGACGCGACCATATCCTGTTACGTCTGGCAAACGCCTACCTGCTTGCAAGTGAGGCATATCTCAGGGGAGGCAACAAAAGCGAGGCGCTGAAATATTTCAACGCCATCCGTCGTAACGCCGCCTGGTCCGGCAAGGAAGCGGAGATGGAAATCACCGAAGCGGAACTCGATATCGACATGATTCTCGATGAACGTGGTCGGGAATTGTGCGGCGAATGGCACCGCTGGACCGACTTGAAACGTCTGGGAAAACTTCCCGAACGTGCCATGTTGAATCCTCTTGTCAAATCGCACGGAACTCAGTGGGATGACAAATTCCTGCTCCGTCCGATTCCGCAGACTCATATCGACCGTTGTACTAACGAATACCCGCAAAACCCGGGATACTAACACAATTGATAATTGACAATTGTTAATTGAATACCGTTTTTGTTTCTGCCGTTTCCTTTTATGGGAACGGCAGATTCAAAAATGGACATAGTACAGTTCGGGGTAATGTATTTTATACCGAGCGAAGCAATCCTAACGGATTGCCCACACCCTAAACCCCACACCCTAAACCCCATACCCTAAACCCTAAACCCCATACCCTAAACCCCATACCCCATCCCCTAAACCCTAACCCCATCCCCTAGACCCCATTTTTTGGATATTTAATATTTTCATGTACTTTTGCACCTTGAAATTTAAAGATAGAAGAATATGTATAAAACAGTGAAGAGATTAAAAGTTCTTTTTTTTATTGCAGTTATCACTTTTATGTCATGCGGGAAGGAAGAGATACAGCCCGACGACGACCATCCTGCGACAGGCAGTGATGAAATTGTGTATAAGCATATCTTGAAAGTCGGTCAGGATAAAGAGTTTAAGACAGTCAGGGAGGCGTCGCTTGCAGCTAAAGACAGTACGCTGATAGAAGTTGATGCAGGCACATACCTGGGTGATGTTACCGTATGGAAACAAAATGAATTATATATACGCGCCGTTGGTGGTGAAGCCGTTTTAGACGCCGACGGAAAACATTGGAACGGTAAAGGTATATGGGAAGTTGACGGGGGAAACATAAAAGTAGAAGGATTTATTTTCAGGAATGTGTCGGTTCCCGACCATAACGGAGCAGGGATACGTTTCGTAAATGGCAGGTTAACAGTAGAAAATTGCAAGTTTCTGCACAGTGAATGTGGAATCTTGACGGCTAATGCCGGCGGAACTTTAATTGTCAGGAATACGGAATTTGGATATATGGGCTATGGCGACGGATATTCGCATAATATTTATGTTGGCAGGATTGACACTTTTTTGATGACGGCTTCCTATTCGCACCATGCCAGGGAAGGACATTTAGTGAAATGTCGCGCTAAATTCAGCCTCATAACGAATAACAGGATTACAAATGAAAATGATGACAATGTATATAATTCAAGTTATGAACTTGATTTCCCCGATGGCGGAACGCACATCGTTACCGGAAATATTATCCAGCAATCCGTGCTAAGCGCCAATACGGCGATTATCGCATTTGCAGAAGAAAATAACCAGATATGGAATGAAAACGCCTTATATATGAGTTATAATACCATTTTGAACAGTAAAACGACAACTAATCCCCTGTTCATTCCATCATCCAAAACACCGGATAAAAGTATCGTGATGTTGAATAACTTATTATCGGAAAATATCGCAAATCCCGCAGAAAAGGTATTGTCAATCGACAAAGGCAATCAGAAATACAAGAAAAGTGATTTGAATGAAAACTATATCCCGTCTGCACTATTGTATGAATCCTTAAAAAATAAAACGGAACCGGACATAAATAATTATTTATCAAGCAAATTAAAAACGGGAGGTATAAGTTTAATCCCTGCGTTCGAATATGTCCATCCGTGTAAAACCGTTCTGTTAAAAAATCCTCCCGCCATAGCAGGAGCCATGCAGCAAAGTTTTTAGGCCTTCAATCAAGTAATCCTTCATGACTTCTTTTTTAATTTTTTTAAGTGTGAATAATTTATTGGTGTATATACATCGGAGAGAGGTTTTTGAGGCAGTCCCATGGCTACACGTTGCTCATTGGTGATGACGGGATTGTTCAAGCGGAATACAACAATCTTCTGGACGAAGCCAACGAAAATGTCACGGGCGGCATTTTTTTCTTCCATTATGACAGATGTCTTTGTCGGATTGTCGGCTTCCTTTTGAAGCTCGGAGAACGTATTGATAGCAGTACGTAATTTGGCAACTTCGGTAACAGGGATTTTCCATTCTGCGGCATTTTCGACTATCTTATCTGTGAAATTGTTGCCCCAGGACACCAATTCAGAGTCGTTGACAGGAATGTAATCCTTCATAATCCCTTTATTTTAAGGGTTAATAACTCTTTTTTGCTATCGTCGATGCCGGCTATCTCCAATCCGGTAATCGAAATTTTATTCTTATATATCATAATCATTTTTACAATTTACGGCACAAAATTACAAAGTCAAACAGAGCGATTATCTTTTTTTCTTGCCGAAACGACATTTTTGGTATTTGAAGAAGTTTCCAAACAAGCCGGAGAGGTCTATGAATGATTCAGAGAAGTCTCCAGGGCGGTTTGTTTTCTATCATTTTTTAATTCCCATAAGTTGCTTTGTACCATGCCATATTTTTGTATGAATAATCAAAACCGCTGTGTTGTCCCGGAATGTAGCAACTCAGTCCGCAACTTTTTTTGATTTCGAAGATATTTAGAATCGAAGGGGTAAAATCCATAAATTTCTCACACACAGATATAAGGTTGGCGTCTTCCTCGAACAGATATTCAATAATATTGATATAAGGGAAACCGTCCCCCATGATTTCGGTAACCGAACCAACGATATAATCAGCGTTATTCCGCAATTCATACACGACTTCGACACCCATCATGTCACATGCATCGAAAATGAAAAAATCGTATTTTCCCGACAATTTGGCGAGTTCTGAGATTTCCATATACTCTCCGTTATCGTCTCCGAAAACTCTGGTTGTGTTCAAAGACCCCGGCAGCCAACCCGAAGCATGTGACCAGAGTATTAACCCATACGATTTTGCAGGATACATGTCCTTAATATCTGCAAGCACCTTGTCCATGACATCCACCGAACTCGAATTTTGTTCGGAATATTTCATAACTTCCTCTGACACAACCGCATCTGTTCTGTCTGCGGATATTTTCAGAATGTAAGGGGCAACCCTTTTCTGGTCAACATACACAATCAAATCTCCGTCGAAACTGTCTTTCCATCCACGTTCCATTTCATTTATATCAATATCAACATAAGGGTTTAATGTGTTGTCACCGACCATATAAACGATAACTGTCCTTGTCTTCAGCCGAGGTCCTTCATCTTTTTTATGACAGTTCGAAAAAAATAAACTCAATATACAGAAAGAAATAAACTCAATATACAAAGTAAACTTAAACTTCTTTTTATTTGTGTCATCTTCCTGTTCAATATAGGGTTTTGTTGATGGCTCTTCCTGTTTTTCAATTGATTCAATCAGTTTATACATTGCTGCGCCTCGTGTTTTGGTTCCGGCAACTGTTATAATTTGTTCATCAAATTTTTTGATATACCCCTCACAAACAACATTATAAGTTGTTTTTAAGCGAACTTTATCACCAACAGTGAATTGCTCCATAATTTCTTCTCGTGTCATATTATACATCGTTATACATGTTATAATATATGATCAATTTAATTCTGTTATAGTACGTTATGTTACCTGCCTGAATCGAATGGTCGGAGTCGCCTATAACTAAACGTTTAGTGGAATTTTGCATTTCGCTGTCCGAAAATTTGAGCGTAAGAAACATTTTCTGATCCGCCGGAGCCGACATCTGATTTTGTATGAACGAAGTTACATCAAATGAGTATATTGTGTTATCCCAAAACTGAGGGTCGACCTGCAAACTTCCCGATTGACTTTGTCCCTGTGTGTCAGTTAAAGTCGATTCCGCTTCGCCCGATATGTTAGTCGCAGATATTGACAGACTTGGAGGAATTGGCGTATATTTCTGATACGTACCATATACAGGTCTGATTTCCAAAATCGCCTGTTCGACAATTCCATAAGTGCTTAACAGCAGAATATCCTGAAGGCTTGGAAATTCTATCTTGGCATATAATCCGTCGCCTGCCGAAATAAATGCCTGATTGCCCGTCTTATATGATTCTATTTCATTATCAGTAAACGAATCCGGCAACAGTTTTGTCCCGCTTCTGTCGGCAGTGATGTTATTGAACTGATTAGTTGTATTTATGGAAAATGTGATTACTTTTTCTGTTTTAAATTCTTCCTGAATATGATAATGCAGGTTGATTTTGAACGAAGTATCCGCTTTAAATCCTGCAATTGCCTCAACATCATCGCCGGCAACAAATACCAAACCTTTGAAATAGTCCAGAAATTTTTCGTTACTGTCAAATTCATCCGCTTTGCTTGCGATTTTTTCGAACATTTCCTTTCCTAAATAGTCCGGTAATTTGATTCTTAGAGGTTCAACTATTATTCCGCCGTCAATCGTTTTGTTTGATGCCGAGTCGCTTGGTCGTATCGGAAAAGTCGCTTCTGCCAGAGGTACAGGATCATAAGCAAATTTGGTTGTATTGTAATAAACTTCCGTACCGACAACAACATCTAATTTTATCCGTTCAGAGAGTTGATGAACAAAGAGATGCATGTTGTTGTTCACAGTGTCGCCCATATAAAACCCGTTGAATTTCATTTGGATAACCAAAGAATCGAAAACGGTGTTGTTTCCCAAATCCGTCGAAGCCGCAGGATTCGAGATTTCGATGTACGAGGTCGTTTTTATTGTCCCGGTCAGTTTTTCGCCCGTTACGGTATTGACGTCTTCGTACTTACCGACAAGGATAGTTCCCTGATTATAAGTAGGCGTAGAATCTATCCTGACTGTACTCACTTTTGCTTTGCAACTGTCAATATAGACCAATTTCATGTGCGTATCAATCCAGTCCGTGCCTATCGTAAAATAGGTTTCGCTGCTGCACGACAGTATATAAGTGCAGGCATACAGGAGCAATGTTGTTAATAACTTTTTTTTCATTCTAAATACTTTTTAATCTATAATTTATATTTTTATTTTTCTACTTATATTCATGATAATGTAAACACGCAATTTTGATACGCAAATAATAAAAAAGTTCAATTTTGGCATGAAAATTTTTGCTATTTTATTCTGTATCAATGCAGCGAGGGCTGTATGACCGAAAAAAAACATTGTTTTTTCATTTTCTGTATCTATCAACTGTTCTTTTTCCACTTCGGTTATTGCCTTGTCAAGCGCATCGAAATAGCCATACATATCGACAGGTATAAAATCAAAGATGTCGAGTAACGGAAAATGATTACTTTAATCACTTTGAAGAACATACAGAGCCAGTTGCCCGAAAACATTTTCGTCAGAGTAAGCAAGTCCTACATTGTCACCTGACTTCGCCACAGGGACACCCAAAATGGTGTCCTGAAATTTGTAAATATTTCTAAAATAAAAGAAAGAAAAGTGTCAAACTCAGGAGGTAGATGGCTGCAAGTTGCGCCGAAAATGTCGTGGTTTGCTTCGGTAAAATCAAAATTTCGCCGGCTCAAACAGTCATTTTAGTTTCAAATTTTTCCATTTCACTCAATTACTGCAATCTTCCAAAATTCAAATCGTCTAATTTTGCAGTAAAATAAAGTCGGATGAAAAGATTTTTTTGTGGATTCATGTTTTTAATTACAGTCGGAACGGCGTCCGCTCAGGATACCGTTCTCGATTATCGTTTTTCACTCGAAGACTGTCTCGATTATGCCTTTGGCAACAACTACAACCTGCAATCTTTGAAATTGACGGAGGAAGCGCGTGCAGATGCCTACGAGCAGTCGAAAAAAGAACGTTTGCCGAGTTTGAGCGCTTCGGCGAGCGAGAATCTCTCTCACAGCAAAGGCAGCGATGCTGTAACTTCGGGAAGCGTGGGTTTGAGTTCGAGTCTTACCCTGTATCAGGGCGGAACGGTAGGCAATACCATCGAACAAAACAAACTGCGCAAGGAACAGTCGACTTATCAAACTTCACAGTACAACAACACGCTGACAATTCAGATTTTACAGGCTTTTCTGACCGTTCTCGGCAACGAGGAACTGCTGAAATATCAACAGTCTGTGATTGAGGCGAGCGAGGAACAGTTTCGTCAGGGTGGCGACCGCTACTACGAATACTTGCAAGCTGCTCGGCAAACAGTTAGGGATGCTTCCCTGAATACATCGTACACACGCCGAAGGTAAAAGTCTTGTACTCAGCGCAGTCAAATCCGTTTTTGGTCATAATGGCAGTCATTTCGTCGTTTTGAGGCACTGCTGAAATCGAATCTGGGAGGTATGAATATGCTGCCTCGTTTTTAGCAAAAACCTTTCCGGCAAAGGGAATCAGACGAGAATAAAGATTATATAGCGTGCGGAAAGGAAACCGTTCCGGCGT
>JAISXV010000081.1 GCA_031270335.1 Prevotellaceae bacterium
ACTGCATAGTCAATCTGTCCCACTAAGGAAAGATTTCCCATAACGGAATCACCCATAATCATCTGCTGTACCATCTTCATGACAGGCACAGCCAATAGCAGTCCGGTAATCGAACCGGCGACCACCAGCAGGAAATTTTCCGTCATGATTTGCAGAAAAGATGACAGGCGTCCGGCGCCGAAAGCGCGCCGTATGGCGATTTCTTCTGCCCGGTTATTCGTATTAGCGCTGCCAAGCGACAAAATATTGAGCGCCGGAATCAGCAGGAACAGAAACAGCGCTGCCACGCCGCCATATTGAAACATATCTTTATCTTCACTTGTCAGGGATTCTTTCAGTGTCTTTACTTTTTGAGGGGGAAAATCGACTTTGATGTTTTTATTCTCAAAATAATAATTCACGGCTCTGGATACGCTTTCTTTAGCCTCATTCATGGACATGGACGGAGGCGCAAGTATATCTATGGTATAATTGTATGTTCCATTGGGGATAAATTTGTTAAATATATAGGGTACCCATGCGGTACACTCGCCTGTCGGTGTAGCATAGTACGAAAGGTTTTTCACGATGCCGACAGTTTCGTATTCATTGCCCTGAAACGTGAATGTTTTGCCGACGCCGTTTTTCGTGTTAAAGTACAACTGCGACATGCTTTCCGTAATAACGGCTACAGGTCTGCGGTTGGTACATTCATCCTGGGTAAACGGTCTGCCGTACAGGAAGTCAAAATCATACATCTTCCAGAAACCGGTATTGACAAATCCCATCATAGTAGGAAACAAGTGTCCGTTCACTACTACACCAATGTAATTAGTGTGATATAACGAAATGTCGTTGAATCCTTTCAAACTTTCCAGAAAGGCGTCTGTCGCCGTATATCGAATCTCTCCCCAGATATCTTTTCCATCGGCATCCTGAAAAGATTCCAGCCGGATAATCCGGTCGGCATTAGTTAAGGGAGGATAATTGCCGGTAAATATATATACCAGTTGCAATACCAGCACAACAAAGATAAATGTCAAAGCCGTACCTGCGAAACAAAAGATGGCATATCCCTTATTATGCAGGATATTGTACCATGCTGTCTTTAAATACTGAATAATAATCTTTTTCATATATTCATTCATTTATTTATTTTACATTTTACCGTATATATTTATTCATAAGACGAAAAATTTTGGAATATGTTACAACAAAAAAACATTCCGATTAAAAATCGTGCAAAAATAATAAAAAAAATAATACCATTGACATTTTTCAATATTTTTCTTTGAATGAGTGTCCCTATTTTTTACTCGTTTGAACTGTGATTATTGACAATTTCCCGATAA
This sequence comes from Prevotellaceae bacterium, assembly GCA_031270335.1. Taxonomy (GTDB): domain Bacteria; phylum Bacteroidota; class Bacteroidia; order Bacteroidales; family UBA932; genus JAIRLF01. The sequence continues at coordinate 1,332 of JAISXV010000081.1, forward strand.
AACGGATGCAGTTCGAGATTCCCGTTCATCAGTCCGAAATACTGTTCAATGGAATGTCCTCCATTTTGCGATTTGACAGGTTCGTCGTATGCCTCAAAGTAGAATGCCGGAATATTATCACGGACAATCCAATCAAGAAATTCGTCCAGATACTTTGCGGCTTTTTGCTGCGAAGGAGTTTGGGAAGAGTTTCCCACATTGTACTGTCCGCCGGAATAAGGCGTGCCTGTTTCGGTAAGCAAAACAAATTTCGAGGGGAATGCGGCAACCTGACTGTTATACGTTCGGATGAGCGCATTGCTCATTTCATTTTCGGGCGTCTGATCCCATGTGCCGCAGTAGATGTTCACGCCGATAAAGTCGAGCCTCTCCAATGCGGCTCGGCTCCAAGATGTGTTTGCTATGTCCACGCTTCCGATGGGTATGACGAATCCGGCGTCCTGCACCGCTTTGCGGACAGCATCGATACATGCGACAAATGTTTCAGGGGCAATGCCCAACAGGCTACATTCGTTGCCGACAGCGATGAGATCCGGTGCAGGTCCCGTTGCCAGAATTTGCCGCAGACCCTGTATTTGCGCATTGTTATCGGACGAACTGTTGGTCACATATACGCCGATCATTGTTCGTAAACCCTGTTCTTTGGCAATTTTGTTGATATAAGGATGTCCGTTGTTCAAAGTACCGAAAGTTCTTACCCACTTTGTAAGCGGAACCACGGGCGCCATCCTTGTGCGTGTCGCTTCTTCGGAGAGAGTATGACCGAAAGATTCTCCGTTGAGAGCAAGCGAGACATTGAGTCCCCAGAATGGAGTAGTGAGCGGCTCGCGGGGCATCCACACCAAAGAAACCGTCTCGCTGAACGTTTCCGACACGCGGGTAACTGCCTTGATAAGCAGCGACCTGTCGGACGGTACAGCGAGCGTGGTGTTGGCGTTATACGTCAGGGCTGAAGCAGATGTGACAGGGTCGCTGCCGTCCTGCGTGTACAGGATGACGCCTCCGGACTGGCACGAGAGCGTGATGCGCTGTCCTGCATCCGTCAATCCCGGAAGGATGTTCGGTTCGGGCGATAGCGGACGGTTTGCCCAGAAATCGGAACGGTTCACCGTGAGCGACTGTCCGATATATTTTCCATCCATGTAACCGGCATTCACGCTGCTCCCGTCTATGCCGTCGAACGTAGCCCGCAAAACAAAGTAAAAGCCGACATCGACGATATCAAAATCGCCCTGTCCGCCGGTCGTGATGTTTATCGAAAATTTGCCTGTTGCGTCGATGGCGTTCAGGTAGCTGTTGTTGTAAGGCTTCACATAGTCGCTGCCCCACGAAGAGCGAAGCATCGCAACAACAGCGTATTGCGCGGCATTGCTTTCCGTGATGCTGTTCCATATAACCCGCCCTTCGACGACGCCTCCTTCTCCTGTTGGCGGAATGTAGCTAATAACAATTGCGGCGCTTTGCGTTTTCGTAGCTTTGGCGGTGTAGGTTTTCTTTGTCACGCCGTCTTCAGCGGTAACGGTGTAAGTTACCCCTTCGGCAGTAAAGAAATTCTGAGCCGCTCCCGATGCAGGATTCACCGTTGCGCCGGGCGACAGCGTAATAGTTGGCGACAGCGACGTTTCTTGCGTTTCAGCCGGATAAGTGTGGGTAATTTCCGTTCCGTTAATCTCCCATGTCGCATCATTTACCGTAAAACTGACGATGTCGCAGGTTGCGCTTTGCGTTTTCGTAGCTTTGGCGATGTAGGTTTTCTTTGTCACGCCGTCTTCAGCAGTAACGGTGTAAGTTATCCCTTCGGCAGTAAAGAAATTCTGAGCCGCTCCCGATGCAGGATTCACCGTTGCGCCGGGCGACAGCGTAATAGTTGGCGACAGCGACGTTTCTTGCGTTCCAGCCGGATAAGTGTGGGTAATGTTCGTGCCGTTGACGTCCCACACGTCATCTGCAATAATAAAACTGATAATGTCGCAGGCGGAGCTTTTAGGCTCGTCCTTGTCCTTGTCTTTGCACGACACTGCGGAAAATACGAACATCATCACAACTCCGGCTACTGCGCCTCTTACGATGCTCTTTCTACTTTTTAAATTCAATGTTTTCATTGCTTCTTGTTTTTATTAATTTTATAATTCATTCATATTTATTTTATCCTACAAAGGCACAAAGTTACACAAAGTTTTTTAATCGCAAAGACATGAAAAAAATAATTTTTTTATTTTTTTTATTGCTGAATAAAAAATAATATTTACCTTTGCGCCGAATTTGGTACACGAGTCTGATTAGGATATTAGTCATTTTGTCAAAGAATATCTAGTTCTCCCGTTTTCTCTCCTGAATCAAATAGGTTTTAATATTTTTAATTTTTTTTCTCAATGAAAAACATTTTCGTTGCTAATTTGAGTTTTGAACTCACGAGCGAAGATTTACAAAACGCCTTTGAGGCGTATGGCGATGTAGTTTCAGCCAAGATTATTACGGACAAATTCACGGGTCGTTCCCGCGGATACGGATT
>JAISXV010000093.1 GCA_031270335.1 Prevotellaceae bacterium
AATAATACATCGGAAGTACAAGCGCCAAGCGACGTCCTGGATTTATCGCTGAAAGCCTTGCCGATGGTTCCGGTACATACCGACGACGGCGGCTGGGGCGGTCCGGTAAAAGGAATGAACGACCGGCAAAATCCTGTCCGGCTGTTGTACGACAATCGGGATAATGCCTATCAATTCTGGCGGCTGTTCGGCAATGTTTATCTCGATTTGGAACCGTTAAAAGATTTGCATATCCGTTCGAATTTCGGCGTCGATTACGGGAATTATTACAAACGGTATATGCAGCACACCTATCAATCGGGATTTCTCGTCAACGATGTGAGCGCCGTCAATCTGGAGCAGACGCACGGGATGAAATGGAACTGGTCGAATACGGCGTCTTACAATAAGTCCATCGGGAAAAATGTGTTCGACATACTGGTCGGCGTTGAAATGTTTCGTTCCCGCGACATCAATTTCAACGCTTACACATCGGGCGAAAATGCTTTTGCTCTCGAAACGCCCGAATATATGTGGCCCGACATGAGTACGGGGATAGCGCAGACAGGCGGCGCATCTTCGGGATATTCGCTTTTGTCGTATTTCGGGAAAATCAATTATGTTTACGACAGCCGGTATTTATTATCCGGAACGGTGCGCTACGACGGCTCTTCGAGGTTCGGTAAAAACAACCGTTTCGGAACATTCCCCGCATTTTCGGCAGGATGGAGAATTTCGCAGGAAAGTTTTATGGAAAACGTCAAAGATTATATTTCGGATTTGAAACTCCGTGTCGGCTGGGGGCAAACAGGTAATCAGGAAATAGGCAATTATGCTGTTTATACGATTTATGTCCCCGATTACGGCACAGGCGACCCGACATGGGATGCGGTTAACGGTACGGCGTATGATATTTACGGAAACGGTAACGGAAGTCTTCCATCGGGATTCAAAAAGATTCAATCGGGAAACGACAACCTGAAATGGGAAACCACTACACAGACCAATATCGGCGTGGATTTCGAACTGTTTGCACAATCGCTTTACGGCTCGGCGGAATATTATATCAAATCGACAAAAGATATTCTGATACTCCCTGCTTATCTGGGCGTTGTGGGCGAAGGAGGCGACCGCTGGGCAAACGGCGCATCAATGGAAAACAAAGGATACGAAGTGTTGCTGGGATACCGTAATAAAACAAATTTCGGATTGTCGTACGACTTTACTGCAAATATATCGGGATTCAGAAATAAAGTAACGCATCTGCCCGAAGAAGTTGAAAATTCATACGGCGGACGACCGGGTGATAATATTTTGGGACATCCCATCGGCGCATTATATGGATACGTTGCCGACGGTATTTTCAGGACGCAGCCGGAAGTGGACAGTCATGAAAAGCAGGACGGAAAGGCTTTGGGGCGAATCCGCTATAAAAACCTTGACGATAATGACGAAATCACGGAATTAGACCGCACATGGATCGGCAAACCGTATCCCGATTTTTCATACGGGTTGAATATTTACATGGAATACAAAGGCATTGATTTGAATGTGTTTTTCCAAGGAGTGCAGGGCGTCGATATCGACAATTTCGTTAAGAAGCAAACGGACTTTTGGAGTGTGGACGATGTAAATTCCAATAAAGGCAGGCGATTGCTGAATGCCTGGTCGTCATCGAATCCCGACTCGGATATTCCTGCGTTACAAAATACAAACACCAACAACGAAGGACGTTTTTCCACCTATTATGTCGAAGACGGTTCGTATATGAAATTGAGGAATCTGCGAATAGGTTATACCTTGCCTGTTGATATTGTCAGGAAACTGAAAATGGAAAAACTGCGGTTTTACATCAGCGGGCAAAACCTGTTTACGATTCATTCCAAATCATTCACCGGCGTTGACCCCGAAAATGCGGGATTCGGTTATCCCATTCCCGTTACTTACACTTTTGGTCTTAATTTAACTTTTTAAATAATAAAAATACAAATGAAAACATATAAAACAATATTCACGATTTGTACAGCAATCGTTTTATTTTCCGGATGTGCGGATTTTTTGGAAGAAAAACCCAATGCCATCCTCAACGAAGAAGAAGTACAGGACCCCGACAAGATGCTCAACGCAGTTTATTCGTCGCTGGGAAACGACCATTACGACGTCCCGTTCAGTTTGTGGCCATACGGAACAGTCCGCTCCGACGACGCCTACAAAGGCGGGTCGGGCGAACAGGATATACAGGTTTTTCACTTTTTTGAAACATCAAGTAACATTACAACCGATTTCAGCGAAGTTGACAAGTTATGGTTTCAATGTTATATCGCTGTTTCACGCGCTAATTCGGCTTTGAAAATACTCCATTCGCTCGACAGCGATTATCCGGCGAAAGAAGAGCGAATAGCAGAAGCGCGTTTCTTGCGCGGACATTTCTATTTCATGCTGAAAATTCTTTTCAAAAACATCCCTTACATCGACGAAACCGTGCCGGTCGAAGACTATGGGACGATTTCGAATGTTGCCCTGAACAACGACGAACTGTGGCAGAAAATTGCCGACGACTTTCAGTACGGGGTCGAACATTTGCCGCCCTCGCAAGTCGAAAAAGGCAGAGCCGACAAGTATGCCGCCGCCGCTTATCTGGCGAAAACATATCTCTACAAAGCCTACCGACAGGGCGACAAAAACAGTGTGACGGAAATTAATGCCGCCGATTTGCAGAAGACAATCCAAAACACCGAACTTGTCATTGCTTCGTCCTACAGGCTGGAAGACGATTTTGCTTTCAATTTTCTTCCGGGCGACTACGAAAACGGCGTCGAATCGTTGTTTGCCGTTCAATTTTCCAAAGACGACGGAACGAAATTCGGACGGGTTAATTTCAGCGATTTACTCTCTGTTCCCATGAAGTTGGGATGTTGCGATTTTCTCAAACCCAGCCAAAGTCTGGTCAATGCCTTCCGCACACAAAACGGGCTGCCGATGTTCGACGATTATAACAATGCCGATTACAGCGCATCGGACAAAGCCGACCCCCGTCTGTTTCACACAGTGGCTATACCCGGATTACCTTACAAATATAATACCGCTCTGATTTACGAAGAAGACTGGAACCGCAATCCGGCTACATACAGCGTATATGCCTCGCTGAAAGAAAACGTTGACCCTGAATGCGACTGTTTTGTCCCGATGGTTCCTTTTTATGCCAACACAAAGAACCGCATTTTGATTCGTTATGCCGATGTATTGCTGATGCGCGCCGAAGCCTTGATTGAAAGCGGCCGTTTTGCCGATGCATTGCCGTTGATTAACCAAATCAGGAATCGTGCCAAAGTAAGCACCGGCTTAATCGGCTTTGCGGGAAATACCGAGATTCAGCCTTATACTGATGGCGTAAATTGCACGTGGAATCAGGATTTTGCCCGAAAAGCGCTACGTTGGGAGCGTCGCCTCGAACTTGCCATGGAAGGCGGACGGTTTTTCGATTTAGTTCGCTGGGGCATTTCCGAACAGACAATGAACGAATATTATGATGTCGAACAAAATCGCAGATACTATTATTCGGGAGCTTTTTTCGTGAAAAACAAACACGAATATTTACCTGTTCCCGAACAGCAAATCAAATTCAGCAAATATTTATACAAACAAAATCCGGGTTACGGAGAAAATTAAAATAAGTTATTATGAAAGCAATTAAAAACATTTTTGGAACAACATTGCTGCTTGTGTGCGGCATGATAGCGTTTTCATGTGAAAGTGAAACGCACGAAACGGTCGATTTGACGGCAAACGTAGATATTATCTCTTTTTCTATCGACGGAACGAAAGGGACAATCGATTCGGATAAACAGGTGATAACGGTAATGATGCCCACAGGCGCTGACTTGTCGCATCTGAGTCCGGTAATCGAAATCCCCGAAAATGCAAAGGTTATCCCTGCTTCGGGCGCAGCAACGGATTTCCGGTATTCGGCGCAGACGCCGGTGGAATATAAGGTGTTGAACGGGAATCTGTATAACGCTTACAAAGTTATTGTGAAGGAAATAAAGGCTGAGATAACGAAATTTACCGTCGGCGACCGTTCGGGAATAATCAATCAGAACGATCATACTGTTTTGGTCTATGTCCCGGAAGACGCTGACCTTACTCAACTGATTCCTGTTGTCGAATATACCGCAGGCGCAACGATTACTCCGACAGACGGCGCAACAGTAGATTTCACTCAGCCGGTAACTTATTCTCTGTCATACATGGGCGCAACGTTTACTTACGCTGTAACGGTTATTGCCGGCAACGAACCTATCTTGCCGGTAACGATTTACAACGGCGAAGACATTGTTCCGCAATGGGCTGCCCTCGCTTGCGGCGGCGTAGATAACCGGTTTGCCAATCCGCAAACCGGCGGCGTCAACGCTACGCCATACTGCGCTTCCATCATACGCAACGGCGCCGATACCGACGACGGCGGCAAACCCTGGTCGGGCGGCGCATTATGGAACGAGTACAAAGTGAATATTGACCCTGCCGTTTACAATCGGTTCTCATTAATGGTACTGAAAAGCGTCGCGGGCGATGTGCAGTTAGAAATTCAGTCGGACGGCGAACAAAACAAGGACTGGCTGAAAGTGTGGTATTCGGACGAACATCTCGGCGAATGGCAGGAACTGATATTCCACATTCCCGAAGGACGTACCGCCGTTATCAACAA
>JAISXV010000159.1 GCA_031270335.1 Prevotellaceae bacterium
AACAGATAAGCAATTCCCGTGCTCAGTGCAACAAGCGTATCCATATTGACGGAGTGATGTTTAGCCTGTTTCCATGCATTGATGAAAAAATTTCTTCCCCACAAAAAAATCACGGGAGTCGAAAGCAACCACATAATCGCATTAGCATAAGGCATATCCATAAAAAACATGCCTGTTATCAATACGGGTAACGACAGAGCCGACGCCCATAAAACATTATATTTCAGAGTATCGAGATTCTTTTTCCGGATTTTTTCCAATCTTTCGACGACGTCTTCGCCGGAGGAATGGTCTTCGTCGTCATCGTCGCCGGCAATCAGGTCATAACCTGCGTCCTGAACGGCGCTGCGAATATCTTGCGGCGATATTATGTCGGATTGATATTCGACTGTAGCTGTTGCTGTGGCAAAATTCACAGAAGCGTTTACTACTCCGGTTTGTTTTTGTATGGTTTTCTCAATTCTCGTTGCACAGGCGGCGCATCCCATTTGAAGCACGGGAAATGTCTTTTTGACTGTTTTGTTCGTATTCATATTCTTAAAAAGTTACAAGACCTCAACAAATACTTGTTAATACAAGGGTAAAAAAACTGAGCCGAAAACCGGACTCGAACCGGTGACCTATTCATTACGAATGAATTGCTCTACCAACTGAGCTATTTCGGCGCCTAAATCAGGGCGCAAAGGTAAATCATTTTATCAAAATAAAAAAATCTTTCTTTGTGCAATTGCCAACATTATCTTGAGAGTAAACAAATAACCGTTAGTAACCATTTTATGACTGTTAACAGGTATTTCCGACTTTTCCTGACTTCGCCACAGGGACACCCTACGAATTTCCCCAAAAAAACATATCACGCTCGCCTTTTTGCTCAACAATTCACTTTTGCCTTGAAAATAGAGGTCACAGAGAAATAAACTCTGTGTTCTCCGTGTTCTCTGTGGTTAAAAAGATGTTTAATAACCACAGAGAGCACAGAGAACACAGAGAAATAAACCCTCTGTGCTCTCTGTGGTTATTAAATCTGCGGGCTGCTTCATCGTGAAATGCCCCGGCTACTCCCTGTATTGCTATTTTCATTTTTGTATTAACTAACGGAAACACAGCACATTTCTATCGTCAGCGCTGTATTTTTCCGTCTGCAAATTTTACATTGTTTTTTTGAATATCATTTATATAATAAAAAAAGATTACTTTTGCACTATAAAACTAAGGTATAAAATTGAAGGAAATAATATGGTACGCATAAGATATTTTTTAGTGATAATGCTTTTAGTAACAGGTTGTAGCAAGGGAGTGACTGTTCAGAGCGGTTATACAGAACAGATTGATTCTCTCAGGAAAGTAGTTGCAAAGTTTGAAGGCAAGGAAAAGTTGGATAAGTACAGGGAATTGGCAAGTAAATGTTCTGACAATGCGATATATGCTGTTGTTCATCAGTTGTATAACGACATGGAAGCCGAAGCGCAACGACAGGATGATATTGACTGTTTGGCTTATGTTTTTTTCAACAGACTGCGACTTTTTTTTAATGAGAGCAGATTTGACGACGTCATCAAAACGGCGCCGGAATATCTGGAATTTTTACGTCGGAAAGGCAAAGATAATCACACACATTATTATAATATCTGCTATATACAGATTAAGACATATATCGTGAATAACGACGTCGGAACCGCTACCATTATAGCGCAGCAAATATTTGAACAGGCCAGAGAGCAAAACAACAAAGCAGGTATGGCAATAGCGCTTCATTGTATGGGGGAAATCTATCGTGCGCAGTCCAGACCCGACAAACAGGAAAAGTCGCTGAGAGAAGCTATTGATTTATTCGAGAGTTGCAATGACGACGATGCATCGGATTTGTGCGAGCACGCATGTCTTCAGTTGTGTATCATGCTGTTGAATAATAACCGCCCCGATGATGCCTTAAAGATAATCTTAAAGATCGAAAAATTGTTTCAGGTACGATATGACAGGACTGGTATTCCGTATGTCAATTTATTGTCTTTATATACAAAGTATTACATAATAATTGGAGAATATGACAAAGCCGAAATGTATTACTGCAAATTAGACAGCATAAGTCCGAGAAATATATTTTGGCTTGTCAACGGCGCTTTTCTCAAATCTCAGATTTTAGAAGGTAGAGGACAGTACGACGATGCCCTCGAAATAATAGATAATTCATTGAAAACGTTGGATACTTTCAATAATGCAGTGATAATTAACAGTATTAAAAAGATGAAAATTCAACTTCTTGCAAAAATGGAACAATTCGATAAAGCGTTTGATTTAGCAATGCATATTATTGACGCAAACGATTCGCAGCATCGTAAAGATTTGGCGTATCAGGTCGATGAACTGCGCACAAAATACAATCTCGACAAACAGGAGCGTGAAACCAGACATTTGCTTTACTATGTTTGCATTGCCTCTGTCCTGCTGACTGTAACGGCGTTAATATGGTGGCGACATACTCGTGTCGTCAAAAAGAAAAATCAAGGATTATTGCGGAAAATCAGCGAACAGGATAAACTCTTTGCCGAACGCGAAAACGAATATAAGCAGTTGCAGGATATCAATGCCGCTCTCACAAATACGGTCAACAGCGTCAACAGTATCATTGGCAACAGCGACGACGGAATTATTATTACTAACAAGGATATGCTTTATATACGTCTGAACAAGTTGCTGAGGAAAGATAAAATGTTTACCCACAAAAATATCTCTCGCACATCGGTCGCAAAAGAACTGGGAGTAAACGAAAGATCTTTGTACGACTGTGTCAAAATCAATACCGGCATGAATTTTACAAACTACGTTACTTATCTGCGTATGGCTTATGCCCGTGAGTTGCTGACCAATGACAAACTCACTCTCGAAGGTATCGCTATCGAAGCCGGATTCGGTACAAGAGTAACTTTTTACCGAATTTTCAAAGAAAATTACGGACTCTCGCCCGACGAATATCGCAAGTCGATGAACAAAAAGAAAGCAAGCCAAAAAACAAAGGAAGAAGACGATTTTGAAGAAGATTGACATGTAAAAAAACTGTAAAAAAACGTTAATTGTCACAGTTACAAACTGCAATTTTATGTTGTCGGTTTATGGATATTTGTCACTAAGCCTGTAAATAGACTGATTATCAACAACTACCTAAAATGTAACATAATAACAGGGTGAAAAAAATCTTTCCGAAAGGGTATTTTGGTATAATAAATCTTTGACAGTCAAACATTAACGGAAGGACGACAAAAGTTGCGCCTGTGCAAGTTGCATTTTTGTTATCCGTTTATTTAGCTCATTATCAACAACCCCCGAAACTGTAACATCAATTTTTTCAACCTTTGTAATTGCTTTATTATCAACAACCCCCTAAACTGTAACAAAGTTATCCGAAAATGTAACATCATTTTTTAAATTTTAATTATATATTTGTACTTTGATTTGAAGTGAAAACGCAGTATTGATACTTTAAAGTAGAATTAAGCATAATGAATTGTTTTTTTACATATAGAAGGGAGACAGAAACAGGGAAAGGAAAAGGAAACCTGAGCCTGAATTTAGTTGCCGGTAATATCGGAGGCTACCGTTTTGACTTTGTTAGAGAATACAACAGGAAAACATATTTCAAGCTTTACAAACTATATATATTGTGTTCTCTGAACACAAAACTCAAGAACTCAATATGTGCATTACGGCAACAAAATGCTTCTGTTGTTGTGTGTACGTTATATTACTCCCTGTATCGCCGAAGCGCCCGCTTTAACGCGATGCAGACTTCACTGTTTGGCGTATCTGTTTGGCGTCTGAAATCAGCGCCGGAACAGGTACATTTACTGAATAATCACAGGTTATGTCCGGCGTTACTCTCGTTACTCTGTTATGTCGAACGGCATTTGCAGTGCGTAACGCCGGCATTACCTGTATTATTCATTAACGAAATATCTTTAAAATTAAATAATAGCATTAAAAAATTAGAATCATGGCAAAGTCCACAAACAATATAGTAACCCACGGCTTACGAGGGAAAGTTGGCGACATATTAATATTTCGCTACGTAAACGGCGATACCATAGTGTCGAAAGTCCCGGAAAAACGCAAGACAACGTCGGAAGCGCAGATAAAGCATAACAGGATCAGAACGTACAGAATTTTAGAATTTACAGAATCTGAATGAAAAAAATGTTTATAAAAAATTTTTACTACAAAGGATACAATAATCCTGTGAATTTTTTAATTCTGAAAATTCTGATTCAGACAATTGACGATAATAATTTTATTAATGGAAGGCGGTTGGGGAATTGGTGGTTGGTTTATGAGGTATGAAGTATGAGGTATGAGGTATGAGGTATGAACGATGAAGTATGAAGATAATGAAAACAATAGAAATAATAGAAAAAAATATGAAAAAGATGTATAATAATATTAAACGAACGGAGCAAACACCTCTCCCCCAGCCCCTCCCCACAGGGGAGGGGAGCGAACTCCAACAATATAAACCCGTTTCGTTTCCCAGCGACAACTCTTACGAGTCTGTCCCCCTCCCTTGTGGGGAGGGGTTAGGAGAGAGGTGCGAACTCCAACAGTATAAACCCGTTTCGTTTCCCTGCGACAACTCTTGCGAGTCCGTCCCCCTCCCCTGTGGGGAGGGGTTAGGGGAGAGGTCAGTAAGGAACGCCATTCCAGAGGAAAATCACCCCGCCGCAAGCGGCGTCCCTCCAAAGGAGGGGAATTCCAAACGATGCAGGGAATACTCAATTACAGAGGATATTAGGCATTCACCTCGTATGGAGAGAAATCCCAATCGTTGTAGGGCATACTCAATTACAGAGTATGTTAGATATTCCCCTACTTTGGAGAAGCGTCCGAAGAGCGGGGCAGTTTCGCCTTTGATGCGCAGTTTATTGAGCCTCATATTTTTATCAATGTTTGTTTTACCGGGCAGGGCGCAGAATGTTACTATTACTCCGGGCAGTAATCCGGCATCGGTAGTTGTCAGGGGCGATTCGCTTGTGTTTTCGACCGGACTTCTGGCGGACGCAACAATCAGCAATGCCGAACTGGAAATCGAAGTCCCTGCCGGGTTCGAGTTGCTTGTTTCGACGCCGAATTTCAAATCCGGCAGTCTCTCCGGCGACAAAAGGACAGGACGTGTACTTGTCGCTTCATTGTCGCAGAACATCCTCCTTACCTTGACAGTGTACGTCAAAGCGCTGTGCGACGCAGAAACCGCTACGACGCTGGACTACCGGAAAATAAAATACAGTTTCTATCTCTCGTCATCGGCGACAACGCCTTTGATCACTAAAACCATCGACAACGGAATACAGAATTTCAATTATCCTATCCTGAACATTGCCTATCCTCCGGCTGACGTAGTTACGCTTGGAGCCGATTATACGCGGACTTTCACCGTCATCCAAACCAGAAATTACTCGCATGTCAACAACATGCAAGTCGTTGCACTGTGCGACCCTTCCGGATTCAATATTTCCAAAGTAGAAGTACGGCGCAATGGAAATAAACCCTGGACAGAAGTTACAGTAGAAACAAACCCTGCCGGATACCGTTATGTCATTAAACGCGACGAGGTCTTCACTCCGGCAAACGGATACCCAAACATGCAACTCGGGTACTACGACACCCTGCTGATTCGCGAAACTGTGAGCTTGCGCAAATGCGACCAAGGCAGTGTTAACTACAGCGTTTCGTATGGCGACACCGTTACATTTTGCTCGCCCGCAGCATCAACAGGAAATGTTACTTATTCGCAACCTGTTTATTCATATACTCCTGATATATATAATTCCAGATTCTACAATCCGGGAGGACCTGCAAGCGACGGACGTTATGTTACCTGCGTACTCAACAAATCGACGCAAGTTGAAGCCACAATGCACGATTTGTATGTTGATTGTTCCGCTGTAAGCAACTACATTTTCAGGTCGGCATACTTTACCGATTATTTGGGAAATCCGATATTGAATGGAGCGGATACCGTTTTCATACCAATGACAAAGATCAGCAATTCTCAATATCAGGTTAAGTTCAACGAGTTAAACAATTCTACCCTGGCGGCATATTACGAAGCACGGGGATTGCGCGATCTGGATGGCGACGGACGATATGGCGATTTGCCGAAAGACTCCAGTTTTCATTTTGCAATAAGATACAATTATGTCCTTAATACCGGCAATTGCCCCTCAGGCATAGCCGGCTCTGATACGCGAATCTTTCGTCTGCATTATAAGACTTTTTGCAAAGAAAATTATTATCAGAATTATGTACGTAACTACCAAGTAGGTGAAACAAATAACGGAAGTACCTATGTATGGCAGGGATATATTGGGTTTACGTCGATACAGAATATAGCCATAACGCCTACAAATCTGCAAACCAACGCTCAAGCCCGGGTTTCGGGAAATTTATACTATAATGGTAATGGAAGTGTAACAGGTACAAGAGGCAATAATCTGTTTAATTTAGCTTTAGCTGTGAATAACGTAAGCAGCTATTATTCTATAATAGTGTTGCCGGCAGGATTAAGTTTTGACGCTACGCAGACCAATCCTGTGAAAATAGGAAACTATAACCTTACTACCGCCAACTATACAGTAACGGGGACTAATACTATCCGCATTAAATGGACTGCCAACTGGGGAGCCAATAACTATATATTCGACATAGCCGTCAAGAACAATGGGACTGTTGATAATACCAAAACTATACAGATATATCATGAATATGATTATGGAAACACCGGCGTCCTGCA
>JAISXV010000162.1 GCA_031270335.1 Prevotellaceae bacterium
TGGGTCGGCACGCTCGAATATCTTCGTCCGGGACAGGGTTACATGTACAACACGCTTGCACCGCGCAGCTTCAAATACCCGAAAACGGGTATCATGACACGCTCGTCGGAAGGCGACCCAATCGAAGGCGAACCGCTGACGCTCAACCGTCCGCATCCGTCGCTGAACAGCGAAATAGCCCGTAACTACGAAAGCAATCTTTCGCTTATCGGCGAAGTGAGACTGAAATCGGATATCCTTTCCGAGACATCACGCTTGATTGCTTACGCCGATAACGAGCCACGCGGTATAGCCGAGATGAAACTCGTGAACGATAAACGGCTGTTCTTCCTGCCGATATATTCGAACTTCGGCTCCGAAACGATTACTTTCGCTATCGAAAATAACGGCAAGGAAATCCCGTTACGCGAATATATTACGTACAAGCCTAACGCTCTGCTTGGAACGGTTAATTCGCCGATGCTTCTCACCGACGCTAACATCAAGCTGAAGGTGTATCCGAACCCGTTCATCGACCGCATGACGGCTTCGTTCGAAATCGAACAGGCAGACGCTAACGTCCGTGTAGAACTGATTTCCATGGACGGAAAAGTCATCTATTCGACGAAATACACGATTGCCGTCGCCGGACCGCAACTCGTCGATATCGACGCAGCAACGGTCAGCAGCCTGACGCCGGGTACGTACATCATCCGCGTTACGCTAAATGATAACGAAACATTTACGAATGTAATAATAAAAGGAGTTTATTAATTGTTAATTATTAATTATTAATTATGAAAAAGATAATAATGATTCTGTCAATAGCCTGCACGATGTTCGCATCGTGCAGCGAAGACGGCGAGGTCGCAGTCAGCCGTGTTGATATCAACAAGACGACTACCCTTATCTACCTCGGAAACACGGAACAGTTGTCGGTGAGGATTTATCCCGATGCTGCGGCAGCAACACATTCGGTGCGCTGGTTCAGCGACGATACTTCTGTTGCTACGGTCAGCGAAACCGGTCTTGTACGCGCTCTTGCTGTAGGTATGACGGTTATCCGTATCACTGACGAGGACGGGAAATCTTATCCCGCTACCTGCGCCGTATCTGTTCACGAACAGATTATCGATGTCACGGGCGTTACGCTCGTCAAACCGGAAGTCGCAATTTTGGTCAACGGCTCGGAACAGTTGAACTACACTGTTATTCCGTTAAATGCCACGAACAAAAATGTAAACTGGAACAGTAACAATACTGATGTCGCTACGGTGGACAACAGCGGTAAGGTTACAGGTATCTCCACAGGTACTGCGACCATCACGGTTACTGCCGAAGACGGTGACGGCAAGTTCACTTCAAGCTGTGTTGTAACGGTTCAAGACAAATCAGTCGCCGTAACGGGCGTAGCGTTCGACGAACCAACGCTCGGCTTATACCTCGACGATGTTGTTGCTCTAACGGTTACTGTGTCGCCCGAAACCGCCACAAACAAAAGTGTGCGGTGGAAGAGTAGCGATACCAACGTCGCAACAATAGATGATGATGGCGTCATTACAGCCCTCGCCACCGGTACAACGGTTATCACGGCAACGACTATCGAAAGCGAGTTCACAACTACCTGTACGGTAACGGTAATCGACGAAACGGGCGACGTTACTTCGACAGGCTGGTCAACTCCTTCGATCAACGCTTACGAATATTCGATGACGTACATGGCGCAGGTTGCTTTCCGCAACGCGTTATCCACCGACCCGAATGTTGAGATAGCGGCATTTGTCGGCGACGACATTCGCGGTCATGCCAAACTTGTTTACGAGTCGAGACTGAATGTATATCTCGTCCATCTGACAATATACAGCAACAGCGGCGGCGGCGAAACAGTGGTCTTGAAAGCGTACAATCCGTCCAAAAAACGTATTTACGACAACTGTAAGACGTTTACATTCCAAAGTAACACAAGCCTCGGCTCTGTTACCGAAATACTGAATTGTTTCCCATAAATAAGAGTAATAAAGTATAAAATGTAAAAAGCTCTTCCGCATCATGCGGAAGGGCTTTTTTTGCATGTTTTATTTACGGCGCACACGTAGAGACGCAAAATTTTGCGTCTCTACATAGACAACAGGGACGCTCGGAATTACATACGTGTCCGGCAAAAATTACGCACGTGCGCGGCAAAAACTACATACGTGCGCGGCAAAATTTACATACGTGCGCGGCAAAATCTCCGCACGTGCGCGGCAAAATCTCCGCACGTGCGCGGCGGCGGGTGCGCAGCCGGAAGCAATCGCAGTAAAAGTCCCGTTAGGGACGACATGTCGGTAGCAAGCAAAGCAATTACAACGACGAAAAGTCCCATCGGGACAACACTTTATTAACCGTATGCTTCAGCTTACGGACATGGTCAATCACATCGTCGTCCATTAACTCTTAACTCTTAGTTCTTAACTCTTAACTCTTAACTCTCTCGGGACAACACTTTATTAACCGTATGCTTCAGCTTACGGACCGCTAAAAAATAAAACAGCCCGGCGAAAGGTATCGCCAAGGCTGTTTCCTGTTGAGATGAAATTAATTTCCTGTTAAATTTTACCAACCAAATCGATGCTAGGTTTCAGAGTAGCATCGCCTTTTTTCCATTTGGCGGGACAAACTTCGTTTGGATGAGCAGCTACAAACTGAGCCGCTTCAACATTTCTTAGCAATTCGTCGGCGTTACGACCGATGCCGTTATCATGGATTTCGGCAATTTTGATTTGTCCTTCGGGATTCACAAGGAACGTTCCGCGATAAGCCAAATTGTCTTCTTCGTTCAATACTCCGAATGCCCGGCTCAAAGCTCCGGTATGGTCAGCCAGCATCGGATATTTGATTTTGCGGATAGTCTCCGAAGCGTCGTGCCATGCTTTGTGAACAAAATGCGTGTCGGTGCTGACAGAGTACACTTCTACGCCAATCTCTTGTAGTTTAGCATATTTATCAGCCATGTCGCCTAATTCGGTAGGGCAAACAAAGGTGAAATCGGCAGGATAGAAAAAGAAAATCGACCATTTTCCTTTAAGATCTTCGCTGCTTACGGTTTTAAAACTTCCGTTCTGATACGCCTGTAACTTAAATTCAGGCAATTGAGAATTGATAATCGTTTGCATATCTTTCTTCTTATTTAAAATTATTAAATCAATTACATTTATTTTTCGACAAAGGTAAGGGGTTTGCGATCATCAAACAAATTGATAATTTTTATAATTGTATATATAAAATATATCAAACTTGTTTTGTTTCGATAAAAGATTAAAAAAAAATTTGCAAATATAAAATTATAACTAATTTTACATTCAAAAAATAACAGGAGCAACAATGGATTTTGAACTTATTTCAACGTATAAACCTACAGGAGATCAGCCGGATGCGATAAAACAACTGGTCAATAATTTCAATACGGGACATAAATTTGCAACACTTCTGGGTGTGACGGGTTCGGGAAAAACGTTTACTATGGCTAATGTTATAGCGAAATTGAACCGTGCAACGCTGGTGCTGAGCCATAATAAAACTCTGGCTGCTCAGTTGTACAGCGAATTTAAAGGTTTTTTCCCGAATAATGCCGTCGAATATTTTGTGTCTTATTATGATTATTATCAGCCCGAAGCGTATATCCCATACTCAGATACGTATATCGAAAAAGATTTGCAAATCAACGACGAAATTGAACGGTTGCGATTGAGCGCCACATCGTCGTTACTTTCGGGGCGTAATGATGTGATTGTCATTTCGTCGGTATCGTGCCTGTATGGTATCGGCAATCCCGAAGATTTCGGCGCAAATACAGTCAAACTGCATGTCGGACAAACAATGAACCGCAACATGCTTTTACTCGGACTGGTCGAAGCGCTGTATTCAAGAGACGAACAGGAGTTTAAACGGGGTTCATTCCGCGTCAAAGGCGACACTATCGACGTGTATCTTGCTTACAGCGACACGGCATACAAAATAATATTCTGGGGCGATGCAATTGAACGTCTCGAAGTGTTCAACCCTGTTTCGGGCATTGTCATCGACACAAGGAAAGAGGTCAACATCTATCCCGCCAACCTGTTTGTGACAACCAAAGACCGTATTAACAACGCCATCATAGAAATCAGAAAAGATTTGGACAACCAGATACAATTTTTCGAAACACAGAAACGTCCGCTCGAAGCAAAAAGAATTCAGCACAGAGTCGAATATGATATTGAAATGATTAAGGAACTTGGCTATTGCTCGGGCATCGAAAACTATTCGCGATATTTCGACGGACGCGGTCCGGGCAGCAGACCATTCTGCCTGCTGGATTATTTTCCTGAAAATTTTCTGACGTTTATAGACGAAAGTCATGTGACTATCCCGCAAATACGCGCCATGTTCGGCGGCGACCATGCAAGGAAACAAAATCTGGTGGAATACGGATTCAGATTGCCTTCGGCGATTGACAACAGACCGCTCACGTTCGAGGAATTTGAGAAGATTGTGAAACAGACACTGTATGTGAGCGCTACGCCTGCCGAATATGAACTCAAACAATCGGGCGGTACGGTTGTCGAACAGGTTATACGTCCGACGGGCGTGCTTGATCCGGTGATTGAAGTGCGTCCGCCGGAAAACCAAATCGACGACCTGATTGAAGAAATCAATATAAGATCTCAAAAAAACGAACGTACTCTGGTAACAACGTTGACAAAACGTATGGCTGAAGAACTGCACAAGTATTTCGAAAGGATTAATATTCGTTGCCGGTATATTCACTCCGACGTCGAAACTCTCGAACGGGTTGTGATTATGGACGAACTGCGGAAAGGCATTTTCGATGTTCTCATCGGCGTCAACCTGTTGAGGGAGGGGCTTGACCTTCCGGAAGTGTCGCTGGTTGCAATTCTCGACGCCGACAAGGAGGGATTCCTGCGTTCGACGCGTTCGCTGACGCAAACTGCCGGACGCGCTGCACGCAATCTCAACGGAAAGGTGATAATGTATGCCAGCAAAATCACCGAATCGATGCAGCGCACTCTGGACGAAACCGAACGGCGACGTGAAAAACAAATCAAATACAATATGGAACGGGGAATAACTCCTCAAAAAATCTTAAAAGCGAACAGGGCAATGCTTACGGGCGAAGAAATCGAACCCGAACCGTTTGCTTACATCGAACCCGGGAAAAA
This sequence comes from Prevotellaceae bacterium, assembly GCA_031270335.1. Taxonomy (GTDB): domain Bacteria; phylum Bacteroidota; class Bacteroidia; order Bacteroidales; family UBA932; genus JAIRLF01. The sequence continues at coordinate 5,181 of JAISXV010000162.1, forward strand.
CAACATCGCCGCCGAACCGGTAGTGAAATACATGACAACTAAAGAACTGGAACGTGCAATCGCCGAAGCGCGCCAACGAATGGAATATGCCGCAAAAGAACTGAATTTCGCCGAAGCAGCAATGTATCGGGACGAAATGTACGAACTGATGAAATTGAAACCACAATAAAACGAGTTTTTAAGAATTTACTGAAAATTTCGCGAAAACCATATCGCTAATATACAGACATGTAGATTTTTTTCAGCGAAAAATGTCGAAAAAATGTCAATGGTATTATTTTTTGTATTATCTTTGCAACGATTTTTATTCGGAGTTTTGACGGGGATTTCGGCTCCCTATAAAACAGTTTTTAGGAGTCCCCATAAGTTGTTTGCTTTTTATTTGGCAATCTGATTTTTTTTATTACAGAAATTTAACAACAAATTCCATTTTCTCACTGACCAACAAAGAAAACCAATTTTAGACGAGTTCCGTAAAATTCGCTTGGAAAAAAACAATGAGTTTGCCATAAAAGATGTTTATGACGAACAATCGTTTAATGAAAATGCGGTTGTAGTAAAGGAGGTTGTACAACTTTTGCAAAAATACAAACTTCGTTATACTAAAAAGCAACAATATCTTTTCGATTTTTTTGAATTGCTTTTGACAACAGGGCTGAAACAGGAATCAGGGCAATTTTTTACGCCTGTACCTGTGGCTCAATTTATTATAAAAAGTTTGCCTGTTGATACAATCGTTGAAGAAAAACTTTCTGCGGCAAAAATTGACAATGATACACTTTTGCCTTATGTGATGGACTATGCAGCGGGTAGCGGGCATTTTGTTACGGAAATAATGAATGAAATCCAGGCGCTTTTGCAGAAAAAAGACATAAGCAAGTATGCAAAAAGCGTAGGTACAAAAATCAAAACATGGCATGACGACAATTTTTCATGGGCTATCAA
>JAISXV010000163.1 GCA_031270335.1 Prevotellaceae bacterium
TGCAGAAAAAGAAGTCGCTCTTGCAGAAAAAGATGCCGCTCTTGTCGAAAAAGAAGTCGCTCTTGCTCGTGAGCGTGCCGAAAAAGATGCCGCTCTTGCCGAAAAAGAAGCGCTGCTTGCAGAAATTGCACGTCTTAAAACAATGCATCAATAGAAAGTACATGGTGGTGCATTTCAAATTGTCGCATTTTCCAAAAAAACATTATTATGAAAACAACAAAAACCGTATGAGATACAAACAATACCGAAATATGGGCTGCGGAATTATCGGAAGTGGAGCCATAGAATCTGCTCATCGAACTCTCATTATCCTTGAATAAACAGTGGTCGAAAGTAATAGATTTTCTTAAATTAAATTACCTGCGAAAGTGGCTGCTTAGACCAGAGGGGGAGGGGTGCGACAATTTGAAATGCCCCCTTTTTAATTTCGTAATGTTTATACCCAAAAAAACAATTACCTTTGTATTAATTTTAAATTGTTTTACAATAAATGTTTTAGTCTTATGAGAAAGATAATGCAGTCATTTTTAACTTTTTTGTTAAATGCAATTTTTGTTGTCTCTGCGAGTGCGGAGATAAAACTTCCTGCTGTTTTCAGCGACAATATGGTGTTGCAACAGCAGTCGCAGGTAGCCGTATGGGGATGGGCAAAAGCCAAATCAAGCGTGACCGTAACCTGTTCGTGGAATAAAAAAACCTATTCCGCAAGGAGCGACGGTAACGGACGCTGGAATCTGAAAGTGCAGACTCCCGAAGCAAGTTATACCCCGTACACGCTCACTGTCAGCGACGGTAAACCGGTGTCGCTGAAGAATGTACTGATTGGCGAAGTGTGGATTTGTTCGGGACAGTCGAACATGGAAATGCCGATGAAAGGGTATTACCTCCAGCCGGTCGAAGGCGGACCCGACGCCATTACCCATTCATATAACCCGGGTATTCGCTGTTTTACAGTACAGAAATTGTCGAAAGCAACACCTCAGGACGATTGCTCCGGTAAATGGGAAATAGCAAATATACAGACTGTTCCCGATTTTACCGCTACAGGTTATTTTTTCGGACGATTGCTTAATCAGGCTTTGGATGTGCCTGTCGGCTTGATTCATACGAGCTGGGGAGGTTCGCGTATCGAAGCGTGGATGACGCCCGAATCGTTGAAATATATTCCCGAAAAACCGATACCCGCAACCGACGCCGACATCAAGATACCAAACGGCTCGCCGGCAGTTCTGTACAACGGTATGCTCAAGCCTCTAATTGGTTACGGTATTCGAGGCGCAATCTGGTATCAGGGCGAATCGAACAGAGATGAACCCGAACTGTATATTAAAATGTTCGACAAAATGGTGCGCGGATGGCGCGAAATTTGGGGCGTAGGCGAATTTCCTTTCTATTATTGTCAGATTGCGCCGTACAACTACGGAGGAGGACGCAATTCGGGATATATCCGTGAAGCACAAGCCAAAGGATTGTTGACGCCTAACACAGGAATGGCTGTGTTGATGGACGCCGAAAGTCCCGCATGTATCCATCCGCCAAAGAAAAAAGACGCCGGCGAACGTATGGCGCTTTGGGCTTTAGCTAAGACTTACGGATTTGAGAAAATGCACTACCGCAGCCCCGAAGTTAAATCGGTAGATATTGAAGGACGGGTAGTAATTGTGTCGTTCGACCTGTTTGGCTCTCCTACAGGATTAACAACAAACGGCAAAGAACTTAGAGGCTTCAAAGTCGCCGGCAAAGACAAACGTTTTCACGAAGCCAAAGCCGTTTTATCGGGAAACAAAGTCTATGCTTTTTCGCCAAACGTGCCGACGCCTGTCTCCGTAAGATATTGTTTCGACGATACTTCGCCTACCGAAATATTTACTGTAGAAGGAAATCTGCCTGTGTCCTCGTTCCGTTCGGACGACTGGTAATTGTTTGTGCGGAATGAAAATACGATTTATAGTCGTCGGAAAAACCGAAGCCGGATATCTTCGGGAAGCTGTATCGGTGTACGAAAACCGGTTAAAGTATTATATTCCTTTTGAGACGGTTTACATTCCCGACGTCAAAAACTCAGGAAAACTGAGCGAAGCACAACTCAAAAGCAAGGAAGGAAAAAATATCCTCGCACAACTAAACTCCGGAGACGAACTGGTTTTGCTCGACGAAAAAGGCGGCGCCTTTTCGTCTTCGGAATTTTCGCTGCTGATATCGAAGAAAATCAACGCCGGAACAAAAAGCATAGTCTTTGTCGCCGGAGGAGCGTATGGCTTTTCGGACGAGGTCTATGCAAAGGCGTCATCGTTAATCTCATTGTCACGAATGACTTTCACACATCAAATGGTGCGCCTGATTTTCATCGAACAACTTTACAGAGCTTTCACAATAATGAAAGGGGAAGCATATCATCACGAATAAATTGAAAATTAGAATGATTCCTGAATCTATCTTCTTCCTGTCGATGAAGTGTTTGAACTTTTATTCCTCGACGTCGAACTTGAACTGCCGGATTTCGAATTATTAGAATTTGATGAACGACTTGGCGTTGTCGTGCTTGTCGAACTTCCGGACGAACGGCTTGGCGTAGTCGTCGTCGAATTTCCGGACGAACGGCTTGGCGTAGTTGTCGTCGAACTTCCGGACGAACGGCTTGGCGTAGTCGTATTTGTCGAACTTCCGGACGAGCGGTTTGGCGTCGTTGTTGTTGTCGAGCTTCCGGGAGAACGGCTTGGCGTCGTGGTGCTTGTCGAGCTTCCGGACGAGCGGCTTGGCGTTGTTACAGCCGGATTTCTTGTTCCCGTGCTTGTTGACGGTTTTGTTGTTACCGACGAGCCTCGAGAAGGCGTAGAACTTGACACGCTGCTTCCCGATTGTCGTGTCGTTGCTGTTCCGCTTGAACTTCTCGACGGCGTTGTTGTCGAACTTCTTGTTCCGCTGTCGGATGGTCGTGTCGAACTGCTCGAACTCCTCGACGGCGTGGCTACGGGGCGGGCTTGCGCACTGTAACTTCTTGTCAGGTTTTGTCTGCTGTCGGAACTGCTTCGCAGCACGCTTGACCTCGTCGATTGAATGCCGCCGCGTCCGGCATTGTACGAGTATATGTTGTTTGACCTCGAAGGAGTGGACACTCTGACGTCATTTCTGCGAATGGTATATCTGCTTGAACTTCGCACCTGTGCGTGATAATTGCCGTAATAATGAGTGTAAGGAACGCAGTAGGGAGGACGATAGACCGGCGGTCCCCACCAGCCGCTTCGATACCTGTAAACAGGACGATAGCTATAATACGGATAATAAGAGTAATATCTGTGCGGATACGAGTAACCGAACCATCCCGAGCCGTAAACAAAATTCACCGACCAGCCATGCCATGGATTGTACGACATGCCATAACCCCAGGTACATGGACGTGGATAGTAACATCTGCCCCGCCATGGACGATAGCGCCAGCCTGTGCCGTAAACAATGACTTTGCCCACTTGATACGATGAAAGATATCCGCTCGTATATCCAACGTAAACTACCTGAGGAGTAGAATGATAAACATACACATAACGTACATTGTACACCGGACACGAAGGCGGGATAATGTTTATCTGAACCGGACGCCTTTCGCTGACAATCCATGGTCCTCGAGGACTTGACCCGACAAACCAAACTCCATTATCCACAACATAATACGAACTGCTTTCGTAGATAACTGTTCCCGAACTGTTGGTCGCGTATTTCATGTTTGTACCTTCGATATTTTCGAAATACGGGTCGCCGTCGTAAACCACTTCCGTTTTCGCAGTACTCCGATCGACGATTGCGGCTTGGGGGACAAGCGATTCTCTTACTGCGTCCTGCGACGCTTTGGTGTTGGGGACGCTTGCCAGTAACAGGTCTTTATTTGATCCTTCGGGAATTTTGGCGAAATCGGCAGGCAATTCATCGAAATCGATGTACTTCCATGTTCCGTCCAACTTCGGCGACGAATACCATCTGCCCGAGATCAGGACAAAATACAACTGGCTGCGTATATCCATTACTACATGGTCAGATGTATTGCTGACATACAGCATCATAGTGTTTGGTATCGCAGCAAATGTGGGAGCGCCGTCGGTCTGAATCAGTTCGGCGGGAACAGTGCTGACAATCACTTCCGGATAGAAAGAATTTTCTTCCATAACGTCTCCGTCGTCCGACTTCAGCGATTGAGCCACCTGAGTTATAACGTTCGGCACAATGCTTTTTGGCGTCCATCCCAAAAGCGGAGACTTGGACTCGTACCACAGCGCTCCGTTACTTAAATAGAACAGATTCCTGTATTTAAGAATCAGGAACGGCGAATTTGATACCATTTCCACGTCTTTGGTATCTGTAAGTTGCAGAATCGGGTCGCCGTCGATGGTTACTAAAATTGAAGGCGTCGTGGCGTAATAGATCACCGGCGGCGCATTATTCATCGACTTTGTCATTGTTTGCTCGTTTTGAGAGTCTTCGAGGTCTGCCAGAATATCATCCATTCTGATAGAGATGTTGTAAAGATTTCGCTCGATGGTCTTTATCAGTTCGCTTTCTTTTTCGGCAGCATATCCGTCGGGAAAACGCAAATCGTTGACGTTTGCTTTTGTGACTGTCACCGTTCTGTTTGATTTGTTTATTTGCAGATTTACATCCGCCCACATCGAACCGAATACATTATTGTCGCCTTCGGTCAGCATTAGCGCCGCCCTGAATGACATTTTATCCGTATTAAAACTTTCTGTCTCGGGCTTGAATATCTGGATTTGAGTATTTCCGTAACCCATCGACAGGGGCCAATTGGTTTGCGCATTCAACGATACGCATAATAACGACAATATCATTGTCGTGAAGCCTTTTACCTTATTTAATATTTTCAATTTCATAATACAATATTTTTATTAGTTATAATCATTATCAAAAAGTGTGCCATGATTTATCTTGATTGCAGAAAAAATGACCGCAAATATTGTCTTCATCAGATAAAAAATTTTTGTCAAAGGTACTGCTTTTTTTGAACATAGAAATTTTTTCATCGTATTTGAATTAGTTTTTTTATCTTTGCACGATTTTTTGATACAAATTTTTTTAAAAGTAAAGTACAATGAGTAAAGTAAAAATTGGAATTAATGGTTTTGGACGTATTGGTCGTCTGGTGTTTCGTGCAGCTCAGAAAAGAGATGATATTCAGGTTGTAGGCATCAACGATTTGATCAGTGTAGAGTATATGGCATACATGTTGAAATACGACACCGTTCACGGACAATTCGATGGAACTGTCGAAATTAAGGATGGCAATTTAGTAGTAAACGGTAATGCTATCCGTGTAACCTCCGAAAAAAATCCTGCGGATTTGAAATGGGGTGATGTCGGCGCGGAGTATGTTGTTGAATCTACGGGTTTGTTTCTTTCGAAGGACAAAGCTCAGGGTCATATCGATGCAGGCGCTAAATATGTGGTTATGTCTGCTCCTTCGAAAGATGATACGCCCATGTTTGTTTGCGGCGTGAATTTTGAAGCTTACGAAAAAGGCGTACAGTTTGTTTCGAATGCTTCGTGTACAACCAACTGTTTGGCTCCCATAGCCAAGGTGTTGCACGACAAGTTCGGTATCGTTGACGGTTTGATGACTACAGTTCACGCTACTACCGCTACGCAAAAAACTGTCGATGGTCCTTCGGCAAAAGACTGGAGAGGCGGACGCGCTGCCGCCGGAAATATTATCCCTTCATCGACAGGCGCAGCTAAAGCTGTCGGCAAAGTACTTCCTGCCTTGAACGGTAAACTGACGGGTATGTCGTTACGCGTTCCTACTTTGGATGTTTCAGTAGTTGACTTGACGGTAAATCTTGCCAAACCGGCTACTTACGATGAAATTAAAGCGGCAATGAAATCGGCTTCCGAAAATGAATTGAAAGGTATTTTGGGATACACCGAAGACGACGTTGTTTCGTCGGACTTCATCGGCGACTCCCGTACTTCCATCTTCGATGCTAAAGCCGGTATCGCTTTGACGAACACATTCGTTAAGGTTGTTTCGTGGTATGACAACGAATGGGGATACTCTAGCAAAGTATTGGAACTCGTTGCCTACATGAAAAAAGTAAACGGATAATTTTGTGTGTCAATTTTGTTTCATTTTACATTGATAAAAACGGGTCGCTTGATAATACAATCAAGCGACCTTGTTTTTTTGTCTCAAAGTTCATCCGCGATTTGATGCCGGCGATATTTCTGACCATATTTTTTAGCGTTTCGATATTTCCGGACGAAAAAAACTCAATTTGTTTTTTATTATCCGGCGTTACTGTCAGATTTTCGCTTTCGAGGATAAATTTTGTTCGTTGCGCTATTGCCGGCGCCGGATTATCTAAAATCACAGAATCGCCGGTTATCATTTTTATATCTTCGATAAGAAAAGGAAAATGAGTGCAACCCAAAACCAAATGGTCGATCTGCCGTTTCATCAGTGGGTTGATATGTTTACGCAAAATTTCTTCGGAATATTTTGTGCCTTGCAGACCGTTTTCTACAATATCGACTAATTCGCCTGCTTCGACAAGAATGACCTCCGTATTTCCCGAAAATTCTTTCATTGTATCGTTGAATTTTTTGCTTTTAAGAGTACCGGCAGTTGCCAGAATCGCGATGACTCCGGTTTTCGAATTTATTGCCGCCGGTTTCACCGCCGGAACAATCCCGACAAACGGAACAGCAAAAGTCTTACGGAGATAATCAATTGCCTGAGAGGTTGCTGTATTACAGGCGACCACTATTATCTTGCATCCTTTGTCAATAAGAAATTGCGTTACCTTTCCGGAATATTCGATTACTTCATCTTGAGTTTTTTCACCGTAAGGACAATTTGCGTTATCAGCGTAATACACAATTGATTCGTTGGGCAACAAATAGTCTATTTCCTGCCATACGGATAATCCGCCTACTCCGGAATCGAAGATACCTATCGAATTGTTGATATTCGTCATAACACTGTTTTACTGTTATCTACTTCGTGTTTCAACAGCCACTGTTTGCAGTCAAGTCCACCGCCATATCCGGTAAGGCTGCCGTCGGCTCCGATAACTCTGTGACAAGGTACGACAATCCAAAGTTTGTTTCGATGATTTGCTCCGCCTACGGCACGCGTCAATTTGCTGTTTCCCAAACGTCTCGCTATTTCGATATAGGAAACGGTTGTCCCATAAGGGATTTTAAGTAACTGTTGCCATACTTTTTGCTGGAAGTCTGTCCCGCTTTGCCGGATGGGTATAGAAAAATCGGTGCGTACTCCGGCAAAATATTCTTCCAATTCGATGATACATTGGCGAATATGTGGGAATAATTCGCCCGAATCTTTCGTCGTCAACACGTTATCTGCGGATTTCACCATACGTATCAACGTAATATAATTGTCATCAGCCTTGATTTCGACCTGTCCTAAAGGCGATTGCATATATACGATATATTGTTTGTCCATGTCTGTACCTTATAATAATAAGGTGCAAAAATATGAAATAAATTTGAAACAGAGAAAAAATAGTGGGAAATTTTGTTGTACATCGCTCTTTGCATTTGCTATATCAAAAAAATCATTTAATTTTGCAACCGTAAAGTACGTTTGTTTTTTATAGAACACATTAAGTATCAAATATTGATTAAAAATTATAGTCATGAATAAAATAACATTTTTACTGTCGATTGTGTCGTTTTTGTGTTTCACTTTTAATGTGAAAGCTCAGAATGTTGAAAAATTATTCAACGAAAAAGATTTATCGGAATGGAATTTTGTAATAGACAAAGATTCCGAACCTGCCGGACAGGTATTTACTGTACGTGACGGTGTTATCCATATCAAAGGGACGCTTGGATATATGTACACCAAGAAAAAATACAGCAACTATGTTTTGCATGTTGAGTGGCGCTGGGTATCCGAAGCAACAAATAGCGGAATATTCGTACTCATCGAAGAACCGAAAAATCCATTCCCGAATGGCGTTGAATGTCAATTGGGAGCAGGTAATGCCGGTGATTTAGTACTTTTGGGCGGCTCGAATCTCAACGAATACAAAATTCCGTCGGAAGGACGTCCTGCCTTTCCCGTGTTGAAAAAGACCAATCCCTCAAGCGAAAAGCCTGTCGGAGAATGGAATCACGCCAATATTTTTGTTCAGGACGGCGCAATGAATGTGTTTATCAACGGAGTACATCAGAATGCGGCAACAAGTAAAGTCAAATCCGGACACATAGGATTGCAGAGCGAAGGCAAAGATATTCAATTCAAAAATGTAACAATAACAGATTTATAATTAATAAGCGGGATGAAAAAAATTTTAGTTATACTCTTCTGCTCTTTAATAAGTTGTGGAGTGTATTGCCAAAATATCGGCTTTCAGGAAATTAAATCTACCAAAGTTGATAATCTGACCGATATTCAGGTTAAGGCTTTTGTAGATAAAAGTAAAAAAGACGGCTATACTTTGGAACAGTTGGAAGAACAGGCATTACAGAGCGGAGTAACTCCTGAAGAGTGGGGAAAATTGAAAGAACGGATTCAAAATCTGTCGGTTACGGAAAAAGACCGTGATTATACCACGTCGGAACCATTATCAAGAGAATCAAGAGAAACTCAACAACAAGTAGTATCTCACGATGTTACATCCGAAACCAAAATTTACGGATCGTCGCTGTTCAACACCGCGAATCTGACATTCGAGCCGAATCTGAGGCTTCCGACTCCGGAAAACTATTTACTTGGTCCCGATGACGAATTGATAATAAATGTATTCGGTTTTTCGGAAAAAAATTACCAGCTGACCATTTCACCCGAAGGAGTAATACATTTACCTGACATAGGGCAAATCCATGTCAGCGGATTGACAATTGCACAGGCAAAAAAAATTATTACAAGTAAACTGTCTTTGATTTACAACGCTATTAACTACGAAAAAACGTTTATCAGCGTCACTTTGGGAAATATCCGCAGTATAAAGGTTCTCGTTGTTGGCGAGGCTTTTAGACCCGGAACATACACTTTACCCTCAGTCGTTTCTGTTTTCAATGCTTTGAACGCTTGCGGAGGTCCCAACAGAAATGGTTCGTTCCGTGAAATCAAGGTAATACGCAATAACACAACCATAACGGTTGTCGATGTTTATGATTTTCTTATGACGGGCGAAATTAAAAACAATATCCAACTTCAAGATCAGGATGTACTTAAAATCGAACCATATAAGAAAAGAATTGAGTTGAAAGGCGAGTTAAAAAATATCGGATATTTCGAAGCAAAAGAAGGAGAATCGTTTCTTAATATGGTGGATTATGCCGGCGGATTTACTACTAATGCCTACAAAGACAGAGTTGTAGTATTCCGGAATACGGCAAAGGAGAAAAAAGTGAATGACATTGCATTTAACGATTTCGGCTCTTTTGCGGTTGAAGACGGCGATGTATTTGATATTAATCCTTTGCTCGACCGTTTTGAAAACAGAGTACAGATACAAGGCGCTGTTTTTCGTCCTGGAACGTATGCCTTGTCTAATGATTTGACATTAAGGCAACTCATCGAAAAAGCAGACGGATTGAGAGAAGATGCATTCCTCCACAGAGGAACCGTAATTCGCGAAAAAGACAACAAGGAAACAGAAATGTTATCTTTCAACTTAAATGATGTGCTTTCAGGAAAATCGGATTTGAGATTGAAAAAAGAAGATATAGTAACAATAGCGTCTCTTATAGAGATGCAGGAACTTCGGAAAGTCACTGTATATGGCGAAGTGAAAACTCCAAATGAATATGATTATCACGAAAATATGACGTTGCAAGACCTTATTTTCTCTGCCGGAGGACTCAAAGATGACGCCGAACTGAAAAACGTCGAAATCTATAGACTTGAGACTAATCCGGAAATCCTGAGAGCAGGCAAACGGATTGCCGAACGGCATACATTTACCATTAACAAAAACCTCGATGGGATGGATTTTAGTTTAGCGCCACATGACCAAGTAATTATCAGACCTGTTTCGGGATACACCGAAATTAAAAAAGTAATGATCGAAGGCGAAGTATTGTTTCCCGGCAATTACATACTCACCTCGAATCAGGAAAGAATATCGGATGTGATAAAAAAAGCCGGAGGACTGAATATGTACGCTTATCCCGAAGGAGCTTTCATGATCCGCAAACTCAAGACCACTATTGCCAGAGAAAAGATTGAACAGGTTGTAACCGAAAATATTTCGGAGGAGTTAGTCGATACTGTTCAAGTCATTAAAAAGGATGCTATTGTAGGTATAAAATTGGAAGAGATTCTGAAACATCCTGGTTCCGAATGGGATTTGTATCTCGAAGATGGCGATATTATCAGTATTCCCAAAGAGTTACAGACAGTACAAGTAGGCGGGCAGGTTTTGTTGCCTTCTCTTGTAAGATACAATCAAAACAGTTCTTTCCATTATTATATCGACCGTTCAGGCGGTTTTTCTCCCAACGCATTGAAACGAAAATCATACGTCGTTTATGCTAACGGAGAAACGCAAGCTACGAGACGGGTATTGTTTTTTCATAGTTATCCGAAAGTTAAGCCGGGCGCAAAGATTTTTGTTCCCGAAAAATTGAAAAAAGAAGGTCAACGTATGACTGTAGGCGAAACTGTCGCCCTGACTTCGTCGGTTATCACCGTAGTGGCGTTAGTATTAAGTTTATTTAAATAATAATTGATTGATTGATATATGACAACTATAAATAACGAAAATCGCCAAATGCCGGTTAACAATGATGAAATATCGTTGAAAGAATTGATATTGAAAATAATTGAAATATGGAAATATATCCTGTCCAAATGGGTATTTATTGTAGTCGTCGGAGTGTTGGGCGCTTCGTTGGGGTTTGTGTATTCACTCACTAAAACGTCCGAATATGTTGCGAATCTTTCATTTGTGGTTATCGAAAAAAGTTCGTCGGGTGGAGGATTGTCAACTTTGGCAGGACAGTTCGGATTCAATGTCGGTTCGCAGAACGCGGGAGTGTTTTCAGGAAGTAACATGATTGAATTATTGCAGTCGCGAAATCTTATCGAACGGACATTGTTGAGCGAAATTGAGATCAATAAAAAACGTTGCCGCTTAGTAGATTATTACATAGAATTGAACCTTCCGGAAGACGAAGGTGAAATCAACAGTAAATTACCGTTCCCGCTGGGTTTAGACCGCGCAGATTTCAGTAGAGAGCAGGACAGTTTGCTTTACGTTTTAAGTCAGGCGATTACAACAGAAAAACTGTTTATCAACAGACAAAAAAAAGGCGTTAATATCATCACTATTTCTTTTCAGAATACGGACGAACTGTTTGCCAAACTGTTTACGGAACAGTTAATCAGCATTGTGAGCGCGTTCTATATACAGACTAAAACTCAAAATACAAAAGTTAATTTGGCAATTATGGAGGCACGCTCCGATTCCATCCAAAGAGAATATGAAGCAGCGCTGGAAAAACAGGCTGATTTTTTTGACCAAAATATGAATCTCTCGAAACAGATTGTCAGGGTCGAACAACAAAAAAATCAGATAACGATACAACTCGCCGGAGCGACTTATTCGGAACTGAAAAGAAATATCGAAATTCTGAAACTGGATTTGGCACAGCAAACACCTTTGGTACAAGTGATAGACGCCCCTATAATGCCTTTGGGAAAAACGCAGTTTGCAACAACCAAAGGAGTAATACTCGGAGGTTTCTTAGGCGTTTTCCTGATTGTGGCGTGGTTGCTCGCCGTGTATTTTTATAGACGAATTATGCAATAAAAGATTTTGCCTGACTTGGGCATGAAAGTTCCTTTTGACGAATACAGAGCTGATTTTAGCGGCATTAGCGATAGCGACTTCCGCAAATCCAACTCCGCAACCTGTCAATTTCACTGTAAATAAACCATTTTTATCCACAATGGATGTGTTTTGTCGGAAAAATTGAACAGTAAGTTGAAAATATCGGTTAAGTTATATAGAAGACACAAAAAAGTATTTTTGTGGAATACAAAAAAATCATTTACATTTGCACTGTTAAAAGGATTGTTATGAATGAAGAAAGAGAAAAATTCAGAGAAAAAGTTCAGCTATTGCCGAAAGAACCTGGTGTATATCAGTTTATTGACGCATTAGGGAATGTTATATATATAGGTAAAGCGAAGAATTTACGGCACAGAGTTTCGTCGTATTTTATGGCAAAAGCCGAACGAGATACGAAATTGCAGGCTATGATCAAGAGAATTGACGACATACGGCATGTCGTAACTCTCAGTGAATCGGACGCCCTGTTGCTGGAAAACAATATGATAAAGGAATATAAGCCTCGATACAATGTGCTTCTGAAAGACGACAAAACATATCCCTGGATTTGTGTAACGAACGAACCGTTTCCAAGAATATTCCTCACGCGTAAGAAAGAAAAAGACGGGGCAAAATACTTTGGACCTTATACTTCGATTTCGACGGTGAAATTTTTGCTCGACCTCATCAAGCATATATATTCGACGCGTACTTGCAGGTTGAAATTGTCGCCCGAGATAATTGCAAACAAAAAATATACCGTATGCCTCGAATATCATCTCGGAAACTGTAAAGGTCCATGCATCGGCAAACAACAGGAAAAAGAATATATGGAGTCAATCATACAAGTCGTCAGTATCATCAAAGGCGATACAAGCGAGGTTATCAAGACTTTGACCAGCAAGATGAACGAAGCTGCCGAACGGCTTGATTTCGAAGAAGCCCAATCGCTGAAAGAGAAACGCCAGAGGCTTGAAAATTATCAGTCGAAATCGGTAATAGTCAACCCGTCTATAAGCAACGTCGATGTGTTTTCGTTTATACGAGAACACAGTGTAGCGTATTCGAATTTTATACGTGTGGTCAACGGGGCGGTGGTACAGGCGCATACTTTAGAGTTGAAGTTGGGAATAGAAGAAGAAAAAGAATCGCTGTTAAGTATGGTGATTGCCGAAATGATGCAGCGTTTAGAGACGCTTTCCCATGAAATTATAGTGCCGTTCAAACCCGATATAGAGATTGAAAACAAGATATACACCGTGCCTGTTAAAGGTGATAAACTTAGTCTGATGAAACTTTCGGAGAAAAATGTCAGGCATTACCGTATGGAAAAGATGAAACATCTGGAAAAAACCGACCCGGAAAAACATGTCAACACTATCCTTGAGAATATCAAAGCCGATTTGCATCTGCCGAAACTTCCCCGCAGGATAGAATGTTTCGACAACTCCAATATCCAGGGAACAAATCCTGTAGCAGCCTGCGTGGTGTTTATCAATGCCAAGCCCGCCAAAAAGGAATACCGGCGTTTCAATGTGAAAACAGTCGAAGGTCCCGACGATTTTGCTTCGATGGAAGAGATAATATATCGTCGCTACAGCCGGATATTGAACGAAAAAGCGCAATTGCCGCAGTTGATTGTCATCGACGGCGGCAAAGGACAGTTGAGCGCTGCCGTCGAAAGTCTTACAAAACTGAATTTGTTCGGCAAAATCCCTGTCCTTGGTCTGGCTAAACGTCTGGAAGAAATATATTTTCCGAACGATAGCGTACCGCTTCACCTCAACAAAAATTCCGAAACATTGAAGATTCTGATGCATATCAGAGACGAAGCGCACCGTTTCGGAATAATGTTCCACAGAAACAAACGAAGCGCCGGCTTTATCAAATCGGAACTGCACAAAATCAAGGGCGTCGGTGAAGCTACGGCAAACAAACTGATGATCGAAATGAAAACAATGACAGCGATAAAAAAAGCGCCAAAAGAAGAACTGGCAGCGATAGTCGGAACACGCTTAGCAGGATTGATATATAACCATTTCAATACAAAAAAATAGAGTTCAGATATTTTCGCTACATCACATCTCAAAATCCATCTCTGCCGAATCTGCCGCCTCCTCTCATTCTTCCGCCGCCATCTTCACGTTCGGGTATAAATTCGCCATCTCTGAATCCGGGTCCGGGTCTTTGCGGGAGAGCGCCCTTGAAATTCCGGAACCGATATGTGAAACTGAACATGAAATAACTGCCGACAGTATTGCTTGCAGTGTATCGCAGCGATTGTGCGCCGGAAGTTCGTGAGATATTACTGCGCTGGCGTAAAATATCGTAGATGCTGAATTTTATTGTCCCGCTTTTGTCTTTGAACAGTTGTTTCTGTATCGAAGCGTTCCATAGCCATTCGTTTTGTTTGAATCCATCGGAATAACCCGAATTGGTCGAATAGTTCAGATCCGAACTTATACCGAAATTCCATGGGAGATAAATCGTTGTATTGGCGTTTCCGCCGTAGTTGAACACTTCGCTGCTAACTTGTCCGGCAAGGCTTTTATCGGTTTTCGAGTATCTCACGTTTCCTCTTAACGAGAGGTCGAACAAATCGGAACGATACGAAGCCCCAACCGTTTCGCCTAACGACAGGTCGCCGGTTGTGTTCAACTCTCCATTGATAAATCCGTTGGATTCCGAATAACTGACATTGCTCATCGAATTAATGGAGAATTTTCTGTTAAACAACGCCTTGTTTATCATAAAACGCAAATCTCCGTTTTTGTTTCCATTGACATTACGGTATGTGCTTTCGCGTTTTCCGACGCTATCTACAAGCGAGTAATTGACTATGGCATTGGTAGTAAAGCTGAAATTTGCCGACGAAGTGATTGTTGTAGTCCTGTCCTCGTTGGATTTCTGGAACTGCGCCCTGAAATTGTTTCTGAACGAAGGATTCAAATCCGGATTACCGTAAGTGATATTTAGCGGATCCGATTCGTCGCGGACATTCGACAACTGACTCGCCGTCGGCTGATTGACCGTGCCGGTATAATTGACTCTAAGAGTAGTTTGCCTGTCCCACCGGTAAATAAACTGAACAATGGGCGACAAATTCACCACATTGTTAGTCACCGTATATGCAGTATCGGGCTCGACCGTTTTGCTTTCCGAGCGCGAAGGTTGAACAGCAACGCCGACCGTGTAGTTATATTTTTCGCGAACCGATTGAAAATTAAGCCTTATTTCCTGATTTCCGAAATCATTTTCGAGACGTTTTGTTGATGAAGTATCAACAATGTCATAATTTCCGGCGCCGTCGTTTTTGAATGTTTGTCTGTCCTGTTCCGAAAAGTTACTCCGGTATCTGTATGACAGTTGCAGGAAATTGTTTGTCCCGAGCGGTTCGACATACGAGAGGAATCCGCTCCAGTTATAACTGTTGTTTTTTGTGTTGTATATCTGGTCGGTAATAACGCTACGGGTCTTAACGTTTTTATAGTCGGTTCTTGAATCGTTCGAACCGTCGGCGTTCTGATTCGATAAGCCTCCCGAAATACTGAAACTCAATGTTCGTCCCTTTTTTCCGAATTTGTGGCTGAAATCCAGATTGCCATTAAAACTTGTGTTTGCAGTTTTCGAACTGTATGCCGAATATCCCCAATTGATCGAATCGTTGGGATCGATGAGAGTTGTCAGATAGTCGCTTGATTGCCGGTTAGTGTTTTTTGTGTACGAGAGGTTCGGCGTGAATATCAACTTGGTATTTTCGCTTGGCGTCCATTCCAGTCGAAATTCCGTACGCACATTGTTGCCGGTGTTATTACCCGACTGACTTCTCGTTTCATACTGGTCGCCAGCAGTGATGTAATTTTGAGTATAATTGTTGGAAATAACTTGATTGTCGCTGTTTCCATAGCGGACGTTTCCGCCGAGTTTGAATTTCGACGACAGTTCCGAAGCAAAGTTAAACCCTCCATTCGACGAGCGAAGTATTCCGTTACGTCCGCCAAACGACATTCCTCTCGAAGGTCTGTCGCCCATCGACGCTCCTAAATCGGTGAAATTGGTGTTGTTGGTGTTGTTCGAACTCCCGATGAGAGTAAATTGGTTGTTGTTTTTTGCATAATTGACCATGAGATTGGCTTCGTAGCGGTCTTTTTCGCCATAACCCGCCGTTGCATTCCCGAAAAATCCCTGTTTCATTCCGGGTTTAACAGTCAGGTTGATAACCGATTCTTCTTCACCATCGTCGAAACCGGTCATTTCCACCATGTCGGACTTTTTGTCCCAGACCTGTACTTTATCGACCATCGCAGCAGGCAGATTTCTCGAAGCGACTTTCGGGTCGGTACTGAAAAATTCTTTCTTATCGACATATATCTTTTTTATTTCCTTACCGTTGACAGTGATTTTCCCTTCGGAATCAATTTCAGCGCCGGGTAATTTCTTTATCAAATCTTCGACAACGGCGCTCGGCAACGTTTTATACGAATCGGCATTAAATTCTATCGTATCCCGTTTGATTACCATTTCAGGAGCAGCGCCGATGATAACAGCCGCGTCAAGTGTAAAAGTTTCGAGTACGACCGGTTCCAAAACAGTTCGCACGCCGGTCGCTTTAACCGGTCTGAAATTGTCGATATATCCGGGAAACGAAGTTTTAAGAATGTAATCTCCGGCAACGGCTTTGATACTGAATGTGCCGTCTTTGCCGGTCAGCGTCCCGGTGACGTTGCTACTGTCTTTGACATTTAATATCTGGACAGTAGCCTGTTCTACCGGCTCTTTGCCGTCGCTAACCGAACCGGTAATCGAAACTTTATCCTGAGCATGTATGCCGGCGCTTATCATCATAACTGCGAAAAAGAAAAAACATTTATATCTCATAATACTTACTTAATTTTATGGTGCAAAACTACAAAGTCAAACGGAAATGATTATCTTTTTTCTGACTGAAACGGCATTTTTGGCAATTGAATCATTACACCATGATGATTGAATCAGTGGTAAAAGTTGCGGCAAGTTGCAAGAAAGTTTCCAACTAAGTGGGAAAAGGCGCTGAACTTGTTGTCCGATTTCGACATTTTCACCGAAAAAAACGTATAATAAAAAAACAGTAGATTCGTACGTCGATACGTTCAAGCCTACGCAGTTCTAAAGAGTTGGCGACATATACCCCGATTCTTAATATATTTTTTACACTTATGTAACAATAAAGAAATATCGACTATTTATCTTTGTTGTTCAAAAAATAAGCAAAATGAAAGTAAAAAAGTATCATCTTTATAGCATTTTGGAAGGAGTTATGTTGGTGGTTGTGAGCTTGATTGTTGTCTTTATCCTCGACGTTCACTACAACAACCTGCATGTGGACTATCACAACCTCTACGCCGCCGATTCGGCGAAAATTGAAAACCGCCTTTTTACAATGTGGAATGTAATCAGAGATAAGTACTCCATCAAAGAGGATTATTATGAAGAGTTCCATGAAATCGCCAAAACGCACACAAATGCGTTCAGGCAAGGCGGAGAGGTAGCGCGGTGGATACACACGAATTTCCAGCAACTTGACCCTTCTGTTTACCGCGAGGTGATGGCAAGCATCGAATCGGAACGCTTGGGACTTGAAAATTCGCAAAACAGTATCCTGAACGTGTGCAAGTTTCACAATGATTTGGTCTCTAAACGTATTTCCTGCTGGTTTATCGCCGACAAGACGCTACTTACATGGGAGGTCATTTCGAACGAAGAAACACAGGAAATCATGAAAACCCGCCGCGACGAACGTACCATCGAAACATTAAAAAACAAGTAGCATCATGCAACACCTCATTCTAATACTTGCATTAGTCTTGCCTTTCATCCTGTCGTGGTTTTTTTTCAGAAAAATCAGGATGTGGGTAGTGGTCATTGTCTTTGCGCTGGGAGTGGCGTGTAATTTCGCCGTTTCCGAATGGATGAAATCCGGCAGCATCACCGACACCGAATATATCGGAAACTTCGCCGCCCGCGTGGAATACTACGAACCGTGGGACGAATGGGTGGAAGAAACCTGTACGAACGAAAACGGCGAAGAATACGACTGCTCGCACAGCGTGTACCATGAATCACGGTGGAAAATGGTGGACTACTCGGGATATGCCTATCCCATTGAGCGGCACGAATACGGGGATATTGTCAATTATGTGAACGGCAAACCCGTATTCAAGGAATTGCACCGCGACTATTACCGTATAG
>JAISXV010000211.1 GCA_031270335.1 Prevotellaceae bacterium
GCTTTCACCGGATTCTTCACGGCATTGTCGGAAGTACCCCATGCAGCTTTGAAATTCACAACCGGTTTTCCGGCTTTTCCTTTTTTCGTCGTAATGACAACAACGCCATGAGCAGCACGCGAACCATACAGCGACGAAGCTGCGGCGTCTTTCAAAATCGTCATCGACTCAATATCTCCGGGCGCTATCGTAACGATGTTTCCATCGTAAGGCACGCCATCGACTACATACAAAGGATTAGTCGCATCCGGACTTTCGCTCATCGTTCCGATACCGCGTATCTGAACACGAGAGATACCTCCGGGGTTTCCTTCATTATTAGTAATGACGACGCCCGCGCTCATTCCCTGCAACGATTCCATAACGCCCACAGCAGATATTTTCGATATCTGGTCGGATTTGACCACCGCAGCCGAACCCGTGAACGTTGATTTCCTTGTTACTCCATAAGCCACTACAACTACATCGTCAAGACTTACTGATTCGTCGTTTAATACTACATCCAGCCGGGCTTGTCCGCTGTAGGTGATTTCCTCAGTAACAAATCCGACAAATGAAAATATCAACACCGATCCTCTATCAGGTACATTGATAGTGTAGTTTCCGTTTTCATCGCTAACCACGCCGGCAGTAGTACCTTTGATTGCAACACTTGCGCCTTTTAAAGGCTCGCCGGAAGCGTCGCTAATGACGCCTACGACAGTCCCACCTTGGGAAAACACTTGCTGGATGCCAATTAAACAGAACAAAGCCAGCAAAACAATTTTTTTCATAATTTTAATTTCTTTATAACTATACTTAAAAATTTTCATAGTAAAACTATTTTTTATTTTATTTAAAACATTATTTAATTCTTTTTTTTTTGACGAAAAATGTATCTCATACGCTAATCCGTCGCTTTCTCGCTTCACTTCCTCAATAGCAGCACCTCCTCCGGTATATATAATGGTAATTTATAATTAGATAAGACAAAAAAATCCCCTCGGGAAAATAAAATTTCCCGAAAAGATTGCACATAAAATATTTCTTCCTACGCGCTTCGCGGTCTCTCTCTCTCTCTCTCTCTCTCTCTCTCTCTCTCTCTCTCTCTCTCTCTCTCTCTCTCAAAAATCGTGCCAAACTGAGCAAACGTTACACAAAACGGTGTAATAATAAAGCGGAAATAACTAATTACCCTCTCTATTACTGCCAAATTACCCGAATACAACAAATTCATAATACTGCACAATTTTATTGACAAAATTAATACAATTTTTTTACAAGTGAACAAAAAAATGATGTTTTTATGAACAAAATTTTTTTTTAGCAAAAAATATCTGTTTCCATATTTTTTACTGTTCACTGTATTAATGAATTAACGATGTAAAAAATAAAAAATAAAACTGAAAAAAAATTTTATTTTTTTTCATATAACTGCAATATTGGGCGCTCTTGACGGCAACTTTTAACTAAAATTAACGTTTTTACTGTCAATTTTTTCGTTTTCCGTTGTCACAACGACGACAAAAAAGTCTCGATATATGGAATGTCGGTAAAAAAGGAAGTACGATTTTATTGATGAAAGATTTGATAAATCCCGTTCCGTAACCGTATAACTGTATATAACAGGCTGCTACGGACAGACCGGATATCGCCAAACTCCGGTTACGTATCAAAGAATCGACGAATATCAACAAAGTGAAAAATGCAATCAACAATAAAAGACAGGGCAGAAAAAAAGATGGAACTAACAGCAAAATATTGCCCGCAACAAATACTGATGGTAAAACATGCACCAATTTCAGTGATTCGGGATATAATATATACAAATCAATCCGGGCAACACCCGAATGATGAACTTGCCTGAAAAATTTTCTCAAATCTGTTCGGCGTTTATGATACACCCATGCAAGCGGAAAAAACCGGCAACTGTAACCTGCCTTTATCACACGGATACTGAAATCAATATCTTCGCCGTAACGCATTGCCGAAAATCCTCTGACATCGTCGAATACGTCTTTTTTAACGCCTAAGTTAAACGTTCTCGGATAAAATTTATCCAAACGTTTACTGCCGCCTCTTATTCCTCCGGTGGTAAGAAAAGACGTCATACTGTAATTGATTGCTTTCTGGATTTTTGTGAAAGAATCGCTTGCATTATCAGCTCCGCCAAAAACGCCTGTGTCCGGCAATCGGTCTAATTCTTTTCCTACTTCTTCGAAATACTTTTCCGGAATGACGCAATCGGAATCAAAAAAAATCAGGTAAGAGCCTCGACTTTTATCTGCGCCAAAGTTACGCGAAGGTCCGGGTCCCGAATTTTCTTTGAAAAAATACCTGATATTTAGCGATGACGTATATTTAGCAACGACTGAATCGCAAGGCAGGGTCGAACCGTCTTCCACGATTATGACTTCAAAATCCTTGCAAGTTTGCCGTTCCAGACTGTTTAACAATTCGTCAACTTCGTCGGGACGATTATATACGGGGACAATTACGCTAAAATCAATCATTTAGTCGTCGTCTCCATCATCGACAAACGGTTCCGCATCGTCATCCGGAAAATCGCTGTCGCCGGAATCATGCTGGTCGAACAACGCTTTTTCGACTTCTTCTATTTCGGAATCAATCTTCACATCAACTTTGATGAGATAATCCGCGGCTTCGGTGTCTAACGTGATGGCGTAGAAAAACTCGCCATTACCCTTATTCACTTTAATAAGGTAATCGGAATATCCTTTCGGGTATGCTTCTTTAACCAAAGCAATTAATTCCGGCGAAAGATTTTTATAACTAATAACCAGTTTTTTCTTGCTTGCAAGAGGCTTAACAGCCGGTTTTTTAGTGTTTTTCGAAGGCGTTTCTTTCGCTTTCTTGTTGTCTATCAATTTCTTAGTACTCATATACTGTTTATATTTTTAGTACAATGATATTAAAGATTTTTAAATTCCAAAAATAAATCTGTGAAAGTGATTTTTTTTTGAATTGAGAATCCCGTCCTTAATTGAGAATTGAGAATTGAAAATTGAGAATTGTTTTCTACCGAGCGATGCATTCCTGACGGAATGCTGTTGTGACAACCCTGCGCAGGACGCGTAAAGACGCAAAATTTTGCGTCTCTACAACAAAATATCCCTGCCTTAATTGAGAATTGAGAATTGAAAATTGAGAATTGTTTGCTACCGAGCGATGCATTCCTGACGGAATGCTGTTGTGACACCCTGCGCAGGACGCGTCGTCGTCCATTAACTCTTAACTCTTAGTTCTTAACTCTTAACTTAGTCGTCGTCCATTAACTCTTAACTCTTAGTTCTTAACTCTTAACTTAGTCGTCGTCCATTAACTCTTAACTCTTAGTTCTTAACTCTTAACTCTCTCAGAAGATATTGGGATTTTATTTAAAACTAAATGTATATTCGTAATTTTTAGTTTCTCCTGCTACTATTACGTTATTGATTTTGACGGTATAAGTGACGCTTTTTGTCAATTCCGGCGACACTTTCCATTGGATACTGTTTGGCAGTCCGTAGTTGTTATAATCGTAAACGCCGACTATCTCTAACGACTGAGAGCCTGCGCTGACTTCTACCGTAGTTTCGGAGAAATTGATGTTTGATACACCGTTGTTCGATTTGTTATATTTGTCGTATAGTACCGAAAAACTCAGAAACGAGTTTGCATCAAAGAGTTTAGCTTCGCAAACTCCTTCAGGATATGCAATATACGGGATATCGTAATCGCTGAGATCGACGCTTCCGTATCCGGTTACCAGCATTGCCGAAGACACGTATTTGTAATCGCCTCGTTTGGGAGTCCCGATGATTCGCCCGAATGTAATTGATTTAAGGAACGGGTCAAGAATACGGCGACGGCAGTTTATGCTTGCCGAATCTGTCATCCAGTCGTTTACATGGATTTCGGACGTTGGCCATTTTGCAGTAGCGCTACCCCACAGACTACGGTCTCCTTCACGGCATGCCTGTGCGGCGTTTGGCGAATAGCAAAAATCCGTTTCTGTTATTTCATTTGATATATCGGCATTTGCGGCTCCAATCAGAGCAGCGTCCTGAGCAATTGCGTCTTTTTTGCTGTCATATTCGACAAGTGGCAGTTTGTGAGCCGTCCTGATGCTGTTGATATAAGTCAGTATTTTTTGTTTTTCTATATCCGACAATGCGCCTGCCGTACAGCTTGCTATACTTGGCACAGTTGCGTATAAAGGGTCGGCGGCAGCATCAGACGGCGTTCCGTTATTACACGACAAAATAGATGAACATAAGATAATTACCGAAAATAATTTAACAGTTCTCATTGTTTTATTTTTTTACATTATTTGCTAATAGAGTATTGTTTTTTGCATCGATGGCACGGATAAGCCGTGCAAAAATTTCGCTTCTTGTTCCGAGCCTCGACAGCGTGTTATTATCCGCCGAAGGGTTGATCCTGTTAGAAAGAAAGATGAAAATCAGTTCCCGCTCGGGGTCTATCCACACCATTGTTCCCGTAAAGCCTGTGTGTCCGTAACTTTGTAATGATGCTTCGTCGCAGATAGGGCTTTTTTTCCTGCTGTCAGGGTCTTTTTTATCGAATCCGAGACCGCGTCTGTTGCCTTGTTTGCAGTTGACGCAGGCAGTAAATTCGGCTATTGTTTCTTCTGTCAGATAGCGTGTTCCGCCATATACGCCTCCGTTGAGATACATCTGATACAGTTTGACCAAATCGTTAGCATTGCTGAACAGCCCGGCATGTCCCGAAACGCCGCCGCTCAACGACGCCGACTGATCATGAACATATCCCTGCAACAGCTGATTGCGGAAAAACACATCGTTTTCGGTGGGAGGAATATCGCCAGCCGGAATCCTTTCCAGAGGCAAAAATCCCGTACGATTCATTCCCATAGGCTCATAGAACAATATCTGCGACAGTTTGTCTTCCGACATGTCGTATATTGATTCTATCAAACGTTGCATGTAGATGAATCCCAAATCGCTGTAACGATAAGTGGCGCTCATCAAAGCACAGGTATCCATTTCGGCATATATATTTTTGCGCAACTCTTTCGAGCCATAAAGATTATTTGCTATCGGCAAAGGATATTTTTCATTTTGTCCAGTAGAAAAGAAATTTCTGTCTAACAGATATCCGTTTTTAAGATATTTGCCGGCTTTCGGAATCGGGATATTAAATTCCGCCGTTTTTCTGTTCGATATTGCCGGTTTACCGTCGGGAGTAACAAAATAATTGTAATAGAATGGTATCCATGAAGGCAATCCCGACTGGTGCAGCAGTA
Source organism: Prevotellaceae bacterium (assembly GCA_031270335.1). Taxonomy (GTDB): domain Bacteria; phylum Bacteroidota; class Bacteroidia; order Bacteroidales; family UBA932; genus JAIRLF01. The sequence continues at coordinate 5,270 of JAISXV010000211.1, forward strand.
TATCCTTTATTTTCAGACTTCCTTTGTTTGAGCGTGAATGCATTGTGATATAACGGTCAATGGTATTGTTGATATCAACAATTTTTTCATCAACCACGCGCATCACCAAAGGCAATGTCGCAGCCACTTTTGTCACCGAAGCCACGTCGTACACATCCGAAATCTTCACTTTCGGCGAGGAGTTGTCATAAGTGTGATTTCCAAATGCTTTGTGATAGAATACTTCTCCTTTATAAGCCGCTATCACCTGACATCCGGGAAATGCTCGCTGTTTGATTCCCGCCATCACTAATGAATCGATGCTTTTCAGCGATTTCTGCGATAAGCCCGTTTCTTCGGGTATGACGTATTTCAAACGTATGGAATTGAACGTTTCAAGTCCGTAACCTTCGGAAAATTGCCGCGCCGTGACAGGCATTTTGCCCGAAAAAGGTATCCCGCCGAAAATCATTTGCGCTGTTCTGTCCTGCACTTCGCCGGCATTATCGTGAGCCACAATCACCGAACTTGCATACGAATCGACGGATTCTATGTATGAAAGAAAATATGGCGAACCGAAATATGCCAAAACTATCTGCTTGTCGGGCAACATGTTTTTCAGCAAGTCGAAAACCGGTTTGCTCACTCCGTACTGTTTATTGGGACTTGCGTTTGTTGCGTGATATCCGGCGATAATCACGTCGCAGTTGCTGAATTTATTTCTGATATTAGTGATTTCCTGCGCTGTCGGAATAGTGGAGACTTCGCATTTGGCTGCGATGTTCGCATACATCGAAAGTCGTTCGGAAAAAGAGCTTCCCAAATCGAACCCGCCAACTGCCAGATAACCGTATTGATGTTTGTCGATATCCCTCAATGGCAGGATATTTTCCTGATTCCGGACAAGAATAATGGAGTTTTCGATGAGTTTATTCTTCAAAGCCTGCGCCTGCGGCGAGTTGATTCGTTCTCTTATACCTTTTGTATTTAATGGTTTGAATTTCTTTAATCCAATACGATATTTAGCGGTCAGGATTTTACGGCATTTTTTGTCGATGATTTCCTGAGTGATTTCGCCGTTTTTGACTGCTTTTTCGATTGCGAAGATATTATTTTCGACGTCGGAAGGCATAAGGAGTATGTCGTGACCGGCTTTCAGGGCTTCAAGCGCAACGTTTTTATTTCCGGCGTAATTTTTTACTCCGTTCATATTCAGCGCATCGCTTATTACCAATCCTTGAAATGACATTTCGTCGTGCAACACGTTTTGTATTACGCTCTTCGAAATCGAAGCGGGTACTTCGGCTTTTGAATTTTCGAGCGACCGCGCATAGAGATGTCCAATCATAATCATCGCTATTCCTTCGTCGATAAGTTTCTTGAACGGCTTAAACTCAACCGAATCCAGACGTTCTTTCGAATGGTCTAACACCGGCAGCAGTTTGTGTGAATCGGTATCGGTATCTCCATGTCCGGGAAAATGTTTTGCACAGGCAATGACGCCGTTATCTTGCATACCATCCATCAGAGCGATGCCTTTTGCCGACACTTCGGCAGGATTTTCGCCAAATGAACGGAAGTTTATTACAGGATTGTTTGAATTGTTGTTTACATCGACCACCGGAGCAAAATTGATATTGACACCCAGAAGTTTACACTGTCGTGCAATTTCGGCTCCGAGTTCGTAAATCAGGTTGTTATCTCTGATTGAGCCCAGCGCCATCTGTCGCGGAAACGAAATTACGTCCTTCAGCCTCATCCCGACGCCCCATTCGGCATCCATACTTATTATTAACGGTACTTTTGAAACAGACTGATACTTATTGGTCAACTCCGCCTGTTTTTCGGGTGTGCCTTGAAAGAATATTAATCCGCCGATATGATAATCGGTAATTCCTTTTCTTACTGTGTTTTCGTGTTTTTCGTCGAGGTTCGAATACGCCGCCATCATAAACAATTGAGCAAGACGATCGCGAGGATTAAGCGTAAGCATGACAGAATCGACCCATTTCATTTCTTCGGGCGATTCCGGCATCGCTATATACTTGGCATGCCTGATGTTTCTGCTTTCGGGCGTCGAGCCGGCATTGCAAACAAACGCAAGTGATAAGACAAAAACAAAAAATATTTTACTTCTAAATACAATCATATAATTACAATCATAGTATAAATAATTCAAATTCCTGCGTGCAAAGGTAGTCGATTGTTTATTACCTTTGATTTAATTTAACTTTATTTAATTTTTCGACACGTATTCACACGAGCGCTAAATATCATTAATGAACTCATTTATAGCGATTAATGGCTAAATACCACCTTTTCTCCGGTTTTCGTGAAATGTTGAAAAACATTAAAAAAAATGGCATCAATATTTGTCAATCAATCGTGAACACGCTCAATACTGCTCTGTGATCCGAAGGATAATCGCTAATAACGACGTCGCTTTCGGGCGTTTTTTCGCCAATAATCACGGATTTGACAACGGTCGCACCCCAATATAATACGAAGTCAATGCGGTCGAAAATTTCGTTTTCTACTTCCGGCACAGGCGTCCATGTGTATCCGGTGTTGGCGACTTCGTCGGGATAGACTGTACGGTACGAGTCTTTTAGCCCGGTCTGTTCGTGCAGCGTTCTGGTCGCGGGCCAGGCTACAGGTAATTGACACAGACCGGCTTCCGTTGCACGTTTTGTCCAGTCAAGATACGAAGGCTCGTTGAAATCGCCTGTCAGAAAGACGGGAATATTCTCTGCCTGCACTTTCCTGATTTCGGCAACAGTGAGTTCGACGTCGGCTTTCCTTGCGTTCCATGCCGAAGCGATTGCTTCTTCTGCGGTGTGCAGCCTGCCGAACCCGCAATATTCTATGCCTTTAAGCCGATACGGTTCATACGGACAGTGATTCAGATGCTGATTGAACATCCACACGTACTTGTCCTTGCCGGTTTGCAGTTTCACTCCAAACTTCGATTCGGTGGAATCGACAACAGGATATTTGCTGATAATGGCGCAGCCTTTACCCAATAAACTTTTGTAAGTGTGGACAGTAGTCCATCCCAGACTTTTGGCGATAATCGAAGCGGCATTCTTCGTTTCTTCCTGTATCCCTACGATGTCGGCGCCGCTCTCTCTGACGACGGCAACGGTACGGTCAATCGACCTGCCGCCGCCAACCCAGATGTTGAAACTCATCACACGAACGGTGTCCGCCGCCTGCATATCAAACGGAATACTCATCAACAATACTCCTGTAATAATGACTAATAATGTCTTTTTCATCATGTTTCTGTTATCAATTGATACATTTTATCGTACAAAAGTAACCATTTTTTTTAACAATCGAGGTTGTACAAATCCGATAGGTGCATTTATGATTTATGATTTACGATTTATGATTTACGATTTGGTCGGAACGCCAATCTAAAATCTACAAT
>JAISXV010000149.1 GCA_031270335.1 Prevotellaceae bacterium
TCAATCCATTGCCAATTCATTTCAGCCGCCAGGTCCACATAGCTTTTCAGCGTATCCATATAGGTGTTTGCCATGAAATTCCCCCACCAGGGAAAGACGGCTACGCCGGGTTCAATCCACGAGGCATCCGGAATAACGGAAGGCGGATTCAGGTTTTCGACCAATGTAGATTCCACAATTGTGCTTAGTTTGTCACCGATAATGAATGTCCGCCAGGGTGATTCGTAACGGCCGGCAACGGTAAACGAATCCTCCGGGAAAACGACTGCCAGCGTTCCGTCTGCTGTCTTCCGGAGGTGAGTAGCCGGATGATTGTACACATTTGCTTCGGTAAGCAGCAGCCAGTGTTCGCCGGTCTGAATCAGCGCCGGATAAGACAGGCGCTCTTCCTCTATATCCGCAAGTTTGCGCCGGAGATAATAATTTTCGTAGTCCAACTTGTAATTCATCATCCATGTCACGGCATCTCCGGGCAGATTGAAACGGGTCTTTTCGGAAACAATACCAATATTGCCGTCTCTTTCCATCACATACCGGAACGCAACGCCATCATCATACGCCCTGCATATGAATTGGAGCACGTTCCCCGCAGCATTGCGAAAGTGAAAGCATTTTTCGTTGCACCGGTTATGATAGATGCGGGTCTTGCCGGTAGGAAGCGAATAAGTCTCGTCGATAACAGCGTCCGATACCTTTACAAAAGTCAGGTTTTCAACAAAAGTATTCGCCGAATCGGCGCCGAAAACGCCCATAGGCGATGCCTGAAACAACAGGCTGTCATTCCGTGCTATGCTGTAAAGCAAACAGCCCTGTTCGTCCAAAGTCACCCGAAGGGCGAGTTGTCCGTCGGGGGAGCAAACGGTAAACTGATCCGTTCCCCTGCATCCTGCAAAAATGGCGATGATACACCATATTAATCCAAATGTCTTTAATTTTTTATTCATAACGATATTTATTTAATAAATTATTCTTTAGCCAATACAATCAATTAATCTTCAATTTTTTATTCGCTACTGCGTCGATAGTAACCACTTCCGCTTTGTCGAACTTTTTTGAATCGAAAGTCATTCCTTCCGGAATAAGCGCTTTGATTTTGCCGGTCACATTCGGCAAAAGAGTTATTTCGCTCAACCGGTGATTGTTCCACTTCATATCGACCGACACGTTTCCTCTTGCCAGTAAGCCTTTGACTTCGCCCTGCGCCCAGTCGCTGTCGGTCGGCAACGCCGGAAGGAAGCGTATAACTTCTTCATCGCCATGACTTTGAAGCAACATTTCAGCCAGTCCCGACGTTCCTCCGAAATTTCCGTCAATCTGGAACGGCGGATGCGCGCAAAACAGATTTGGATAACTCCCTCCACCCGAGGCGCCGTAGTCCATACCTGCATTTTCTGTTGGAAATAGCAGACCTTTGAAAAGAATAAGCGCATGATCGCCGTCGTGCAAACGCGCCCAGAAGTTTATTTTCCATGCTTTTGACCATCCTGTACCTCCATCGTCTCTGATTTCGAGCGTTTTTCGACATGCGGCGACAAGCTCGGGAGTAAGTTCTGGCGTGATTTCGTCATAAGGGTGTAAACCATACAGATGCGAAACATGTCGATGATGCGGGTCGGAGTCTTCCCAGTCTTCGAGCCATTCGTTGAGATCGCCTTTACTGCCGATTTGGTTTGGTGCAAGTTTTTTAACTCTTTCTTTGATCTTGCCGGCAAAATCTTTGTCGATTCCCAATATTTCGGACGCTTTTATATTTGCATACATCAACTGTCTGCATATCTGCATGTCCATAGTCGGACCCATACATGTATTTCCCGTAAAACCATCAGCGGTGATGTAAGCATGTTCGGGCGAATTTGATGGAGCGGTTACTAACCATCCATGTTCTTCTTCAATAAGTATGGAGTTGAGAAACTCCACAGCGCCCTTAATAACAGGATAATACTGTTTTAGGAACGCAGTATCTTTAGTATAACGGAAATGTTCCCACAAATGAGTCGCCAGCCATGCGCCTCCGGTGAGCGTTGAACCCCAGCCTGCATTTTCTCCCGGCGAGGTAAAAAACCATGGATTGCTAATTACGTGCGCTACCCAGCCTGGAGCGTTGTAATACGCCTGCGCTGTTTTTTGTCCGTTGTCCTGCAATGCTGCGGTGAAACGGTGCAATGGTTCGGCAAGGTCGGCAAGATTGGTCATTTCGGCAAGCCAATAGTTCATCTGGATGTTGATGTTCAGATGATAATCGCCGTTCCATGGAGTTTGATATTCGTGCGCCCACAGACCTTGCAAGTTCGCAGGCAACAACCCCGGACGCGATGAACAGATAAGCAAATACCGTCCGAAATTAAAGTAAAGTATCGGCAGTTCAGGGTCTTTCTCTCCTTTTGCATACCTGATTAACCTTTCATTCGTAGTAATTTTCTCTCCCTTGTTTTCGAACAGCGAACGCCACCGGCAACGATTGAAATATTCGCTATACCGTTTTGTATGAGTTTTGACGTCTTTTTCGAAGGATAATGTTGTGGGTTTACTGATTTTCAAGAGTTCAGCCAAAGGATCGGTATTTTTTAATCCTTTGTATCCGTAATCGAAATTAGTCATAGCGTAAACAACGATTTCCACTTCGGAAGCATTGCTCACTTTCAATTTTGCGCCATCGCCGGACAGTTCGCCTCCGTTCTGGATTACATCAGCCACAGCAGCGAATTTCATTCCTTTTTTATCTCCGTAAGGCAATTGACCTTCAAGAACAAGACGGTTGCCGTTTACCGATGATTTTGCATTTTCTTTGCGATTTAGCGAGGTTTTCAGATTGATTGATTTCGGTTTCGACGATTTTATTTTGACGTGTATTCTGTCTTTGCCAAAATCGGTAATGATTTTCATCTGATAATCAACCATGTTTCTGTTCCACGACACGTATGCAACGGCGTCTTCGACGTCGAGAACACGTTCGTAGTTTGTAACTTCGCTTTTATCGTCCCAGTCGATGTTCAACTCCGAAAATATCTGATAACAGCCATATTCGCCGTAAGCCGAGTTTCCATGCCCCGAACCGGATCCTTTGCAGACAAATGTCTGCTGTAAAAGCGCCTGCGCTTCCTTATTTTTTTTCGCAAGCAACAAATCCTGAATCTCTTTCAGATATTGATTGGCATCTTCTCTATTGGCGTCCTGATGTCCTCCCGACCAAAGAGAGATTTCGTTCAACACAATCGTTTCGACGTCAGGATTGCCGAACACCATTGCGCCCAGGCGTCCGTTTCCCAGCGGTAATGATTCGGTATAAACCTTCGCAGGCGAATCAAAACGCAGACTTATATCGTTCGCGATGTCTTTTTTTCGACTGCCACACGAACATATTACAGTAATAATCAGTATAAATATAACCTTTTTCATAATACATTATTTCTAATTTAATTCAGTGCAAAAGTATTGAATATTTTTGTTATTCAAAAACTCTTAACTCTTAGTTCTTAACTCTTAACTTTTAAACCCACTTCACAAGACAAAAATCCTGTCGATGCGGGAGATTCGGGTTTTTGGCGTAAATTCTTATTGCCGAGAAGAATGTCCCGGAAGCCGTCGGCACGAATTTTATTCTGTACGTTGCTTCGCCAATTTGTCGCGAGAAGATGCTGAACTCCGTCTGCATGACAATCGTTTTGACGTCGCCCGATTGTTTGGCGAGCAGGATTTCGACGCCGATATCTTCGGGATTAAGCAGTCCGGTGGCAATCATCACCTCCGCTTCGTACTCTTTACCGAGCAGAATCGGTTCTTTCTCCATGTCGGGACGTTGGACTGATACCACTTCGACACTTTCCCACTCTTTCAACACCTTGTATTTCCAGTCGGTGATTTCGCGGGCGAGTTTGAAGTCGTCGGCGATCAGGAGTTTAGATCGTTCCTGTAATTTGTTGTAGAATTTTTCCTCGTAATCGTTCATCATCCGGTTAGTCGTGAAGTTCGAAGCGACTTTTTCGATAGAATTTTTTATCCTCGAAATCCACTGTGCAGGGATGCCGTTCGAATTTCGTTCATAATACAACGGCGCTATTTCGTTTTCGATGATGCTGTAGATTGTTTCGGCATCAAGTTCGTTCTGGAAATCGTTGTTTGCATAGACAGCGTTAATCGGCAATGCCCAACCGGAATCGCTCCGATATCCTTCGACCCACCAGCCGTCAAGTACGCTGAAGTGCATTACGCCGTTCATCACAGCCTTTTCGCCACTGGTTCCCGAGGCTTCGAGCGGACGCGTCGGAGTGTTGAGCCAAATATCGACGCCGCGTACCATCTTTGCTGCGAGTTCCATGTCGTAGTTTTCGAGGAAGAGTATTTTGCCCAGAAACTGAGGATATTTCGATATCTCAACAATTTTCTTGATTAAATCCTGACCTGCTTTATCGGCGGGATGCGCTTTTCCGGCGAAAATAAACTGTACCGGACGTGCCGGATGATTCACAATATCATTCAGTTGATCCAGATTCGAGAACAAAAGATGCGCCCTCTTGTACGTGGCAAACCGGCGGGCAAAACCGATAGTCAGTTTCGCCGGGTTTAACGTTTCTTTTATCTCCACAATTTCGCGGGGCGAATAATAGTTGATGTCGTTTTGGCTCGAAATCCAGTTTTTGATATGATTTATTAACTTGCTTTTGAGTTTGTTTCTGATACCCCAGATTATTTCGCCGTTCACCTCCTGAATATTCCGGAAACAGGATTTGTCATAATGATGTTTGGCAAAATCGGGACCGAAAGTTTTATTATACAAGTCTTTCCATGCCGGCGCTGTCCAGGTAGGATAATGCACGCCGTTGGTAACGTATCCGATATAGAGTTCTTCGGAAAGATATCCGGGAAACATTTTTTCGAGCATCTCCCTTGTCACCTTCCCGTGTAACCAGCTGACACCGTTGACTTCCTGCGAAAGATTCACCGCCAGACAACTCATCGAAAATTTTTCGTTCGTATCGGTGGGATTCATCCTTCCAAGCCCGACTATCCGTTCCCACGACACGTGAAACCGTTCGGGATAATGCGAAATATATTTCCTCAACAGACTTTCGTCGAACGAATCGTGACCTGCCGGAACAGGCGTATGCGTTGTAAACAACGAAGATGCACGCACGACTTCACGAGCCTCGTAGAATTTCAGATTATACTTTTGCATGAGATGATGAATCCTTTCGAATCCAATCATGGCGGCATGACCTTCGTTACAGTGGTACACATCTACTTCGACGCCAAGTTTTTCGAGCGCACGAATACCGCCGATACCGAGCAGGATTTCCTGTTTCAGCCGGTTTTCCCAGTCGCCGCCGTAGAGATGATGAGTGATGGAGCGGTCTTCGTCAATATTATTTTCTATATCAGTATCTAAAAGATACAGTTCCGTTCTGCCGACGTCCGCTCTCCACACCTTTGCGTGCAACATTCGTCCGGGAAACGCTATTTCGACCGAAATCCAGTTCCCCTCGTCGTCTCTGACCGGCGACACGGGAATTTTGTCGAAACTTTGCGCCTCATATTCCGATACCTGATCGCCCGACGACGAAAGTTTTTGCTTGAAATAACCATATTTATACAGCAATCCCACGCCGACAAGATTCACTTTTTTGTCGCTTGCCTCTTTCAGATAATCACCCGCAAGTATCCCAAGACCACCGGAATAGATCTTCAACGACGAATGCAGTCCGTATTCCATACTGAAATACGCTATCCTGTTCGTTTGCCGGATTTCTTCTTTTTGAGACATGTATTTTACAAACAAGTTGTAAACATGATTCAGTTTTTGAACAAAATCCTCATTATTTTCCAAATCCTTAAATTCCTGATACGACACCATATCAAGCATCATAATAGGATTATACTCCGATTTTTTCCAGTGAGCTTCATTAATCGACTTGAAAAGATTGATGGCTTCCTGATTCCACGACCACCAGAGATTGCGTGACAATTCGTCGAGCGGACGCAACCGTTCGGGAACAATACGATGAACTATCATACTGTGCCAATTGATATTATCACGTTGTATGCTTACTATATACGGTTGTGTTTCTTCCATTTTTTCTGATAATTTATTAATTGAATAACGCTCTGCAGCCTTTTCCAAAGCAATCGAATATGCAGTGTTATAATATTGTATGAAACTGTCCCACGATGCTTTGTTTGCTACTTCCTTTGTATTCTGTTTCAATTCCGCAATTCTAACGTCCGTAAGCGCACATTGTTCAAGAATGATTTCCGACAATCGGGCGACGACATACGGTATATTACTGTCAGTACGCTCTATAACCGTTACCGACGGACTTGTTTCAAACTCGTTTTTCACCCAGATTCCGAATCCTGCCAAAGTCGTAGTAACAGTCGGTACTCCGTAGGCAAGACTTTCGAGAGGCGTATATCCCCACGGCTCGTAATACGAAGGAAAGACCGTTAAATCCATATCTGTCAATAAATCATAATAATGCAGATTGAAAATGCCGTCGTTTTCGTTCATGTACGAGGGTACGAAAATCACTTTCACAGTGTCTCTTTCGGAATTGCTGATACCGTTTTCCGATATCGACTGTAAAATTCGGTCGTGATAATAGTCGTCTAAATTGTGGGTTATGAATTTATTGGTGACGGGAATGGGATTGTCGGGATACTGAATGTTGTGCAACAGTTCCCGCGAAGGTCCCTGTGAACCTGCCGGTATAAACATAAACACTACGATTTCTCTCTTGCTTCCCGCTCTGTTTATCTCGCCTAATGCCCGTATAAACAGGTCGATACCTTTGTTTTTATACTCATATCGCCCGCTTGTCCCGATAAAAAATACATCGTCGGAGAGTTTTGTCTGCAAGAGCGCTTCGGCGACTTTGGTCATCACGGAGCGACCTTTCCTTTTGGTGTTCGCTTTACGTGTGATTCTGAAACCGTTAGGAGTAATCACGTCGGGCAATCGTCCCAGAAAATGTTCACATTCCTTAGCGGTGATATCGCTGACAGTCGTGAAACAGTCTGCCGCCAAAGCGGAGTTTTTTTCAAGCGAATATCTTGCTCTGACGTTGAAATCATGACTGATACTGTCGGGATTATAATTCGCGATATTGTCGTAGAGCGGCATGTTGTTACCAGCGATACACCGTCCGATAATGGTTGCATGCGTAGTGAATACGCAGGCTACATTCGGACTGTGTTTTTTGAGATATAGCAGTCCTGCGCCCGACATCCACTCGTGAAAATGTGCTATCGCCCTTTTTGTAAATGCCTTATGATAGTTCACAAAACTCTGAATCACTCTGCCGGCAACGTACCCGAACAGATTAGCTTCGATATAATCCCATCGCCCGGGAAGCGAATCCAGATAGTAATCTTCCCAAAATGCGCTGAATATCTTGTCCTTTTCGGAGAAGAAACGGGTATAGTCAACAAGAAAAACAATGGGTTTTCCTTCAATGTTCCATCGTCCTACTCTGATGACCAATCCTTCATCGGCGGCGCGATTTTTCCACGACTTGAATATCTGAGTGTCCTCGATAAATTCAAGATTGATTTCATTTTCTTTAATCAAATCGGGACCGATAAACACATGCGCATTTCTCAAATCCTCATCGACAGCGTACATCTTCGACGTCAGAACGGTGTGTATTCCACCTACTTTGTTGCATACTTCCCAACTTACTTCAAACAAAAAATCGGGGCTCTGTAATCTTCCTTCATGCATAATTTAGCCATTAAAATAATGGCGCAAAGGTAAACTATTTCTTTTAAAATATAAAAAAACAATAAAGTATCAAAAAAACCGGATTCGCGGACCAAAAATTTGCGGATTTACAGATTTTGCTTACATTTGCCGAAAATTTTTTGGACATGAACAGATACGAACAGCGAGGAGTCTCGGCGTCGAAAGAAGATGTGCATAACGCAATAAAAAACATAGATAAGGGCTTGTATCCTAAAGCCTTCTGTAAAATTATCCCCGACGTTCTGACGGGCGACCCCAACTACTGTCTGGCGATGCATGCCGATGGCGCCGGAACAAAATCATCGCTTGCTTACATTTACTGGCGAGAAACAGGCGATATGAGCGTCTGGAAAGGTATCGCTCAAGACGCTGTCGTGATGAATACCGACGATTTGCTATGCGTCGGAATCACTGACAATATCCTTCTGTCATCGACTATCGGGCGTAACAAAAACCTGATACCCGGCGAGGTAATCTCTGCCATTATTTCAGGAACGCAGGAGTTTGTTGATTTGATGCAGTCGCTTGGCGTGAATATTTACCTGACGGGCGGCGAAACGGCTGACGTCGGCGACCTTGTACGGACTATAATAGTTGACAGCACAGTTACAGCACGCGTCAAACGCAGCGAAATCATTGACAACGCAAACATATCCGCCGGCGATGTGATTGTTGGACTTGCATCGTCGGGACAGGCGTCGTACGAGACTGAATATAACGGCGGTATGGGCAGCAACGGGCTGACTTCCGCCCGTCACGACGTGCTTTTGTCCGACCCTCTTTCGAGGTTGTACCCCGAAAGTTTCGATCCTTTGATGCCGGCAAATCTTGTGTATTCCGGAAGTAAAAAACTGACCGACACAATCAATGGTATCCCGGTCGGCAAACTTATTCTGTCGCCTACAAGGACTTATGCTCCTGTAATCCGGAGCGTTCTGAAACTGCATCGACAAAATATTCACGGAATGATTCACTGTTCAGGCGGCGCACAGACGAAAATCCTGCATTTTGTTGATAACCTGCACGTTATTAAAGATAATCTCTTTCCAGTTCCTCCTTTGTTCGAACTCATCAGGCAGGAATCGAAAACCGAATGGAAAGAAATGTACAAAGTATTTAACATGGGACACCGGATGGAAATCTATCTCCCCGAATGTTATGCCGGCGACATTATCGCCATTTCGAAAAGCTACGGTATCGACGCTCAAATTGTTGGTCGTGTGAAAAAAAGCGATTCCAAGAAACTGACAATAATCACCGACGCCGGAAAATTTGAATATTGATTAAAATTGGCAGGATTCTTATTAATCTTAATCTATTTTACGAATGATTATCCGTATAATCTTCGATCCGGATTTGTCTGAGTACATCGGTTTTACCGATTTCCTGCTTGACAGAACACGATATCCGGTATTTTTTCCCGGCAACAGTCTTGTACGTGCCGATGAAAAATTTTGTCTCACCCTGTCCACCCTGATGATTTACAGTAAATTGCTTCGGCTTATTTTGAGTGAAAAAATCTTTCATCACCTGTATGGTCTGAGCTTTGCTGTACACATTGCTCTTACCAAATATGTCACATTCGACTGTATTCGCCAAATAAGGAGATAATTCCGTTGCCTGAGCATTCTTAATAGCAGTTACAATCCCCTCGCATTCAATCTTTTCCTGTCCCAGCGCTGTTGTCGGCAGGGAAAGCATCAATAAAGTAATAAATAAAAAAAATCTCATTCCATTTTAATGTTTAGTAAAACAATGCATAACAATACAAAAAGTGTGCCAAAATATTTTTTTTGTATTGCTGTTAAAAAAATATTTGTACTTTTGCACGTTAAAAAAATGTAATGAATATGGAATCAGTTACAGATAAATTTCTACGTTACGTGTCGTACGATACGCAGTCGGATGAGGAAAGCGCCTCTTATCCAAGCACAAAGAAACAGTTGATTTTGCTGAATCAACTTGCTGACGAACTGAAAGCGCTCGGCGTTTCCGACGCCACAATCGACGAATATGGCTATGTTATGGCTACTGTTCCGTCGAATATTGACTGTCAAATTCCTGTCACGGGTTTTTTGGCGCATGTGGATACTTCGCCCGATATGTCCGGCGCAAATGTTAAACCGCAAATTGTAAGCAACTACAACGGTGGCGATATCATCCTCAACATTGAAAGGAATGTGAGCCTTCGTGTTGCCGATTTTCCCGAAATGAAAGCTTACAAAGGGCAAACGCTCATCACTACCGACGGCACAACGCTCCTCGGAGCCGACGATAAAGCCGGCGTAGCCGAAATAATGTGGGTTGTGCAATATCTTCAGTCTCATCCCGATTTTAAACACGGAACGTTGAAAGTCGGATTTACTCCCGACGAAGAAATCGGTCGCGGCGTGGACAAATTTGACGTGACGAAATTCGGAGCGGATTATGCTTACACTATCGACGGCGGCGAAATCGGAGAACTTGAGTACGAAAACTTTAACGCTGCTTCGGCGCAAGTTAAGGTGCAAGGAAAAAATATTCACCCGGGTTACGCAAAAGACAAGATGCTGAACGCTATCATCATCGCTATGGAACTGAACGCTCTGCTCCCGCCAACTCAACGTCCGGAACATACTGCCGACTACGAGGGTTTTTATCATCTTGTAAGCTTCAAAGGAACGGTCGAAAATGCCGAATTACACTATATTATACGTGACCACGACCGCAGTAAACTGAATAAGAAAAAGGCATATCTGAAAAGTTGCGTCGAGTTGCTTGCCAAAAAATATGGCGATGATGTCCTGCGGCTCGGCATCGGCGACCAGTATTACAATATGCGCGAAATAATTGAGCAGCATTTCCATATCGTCGAAATAGCACGACAGGCGATGATAAAAGCCGGCGTCACTCCGTTAATCAAACCCATCAGAGGCGGCACCGACGGCGCACGTCTTTCGTATATGGGATTGCCCTGCCCGAATATCTTTACAGGAGGGCATAACTTCCACGGAAAATACGAGTTTATTACTGTAGAATCAATGGAAAAAGCCTGTGAAGTAATGTTGAATATTTTAGAAGTTAAAAACTAATAGTTATGAAAAGAATTTTTTGCTTAACAATTTTATTATCCGTATTTTGTACGGTATCTGTCGCTCAAAAGTGGGACAAACACTATTACATGATGAACATCAGCGACACGCGTGAACTCCCGGAAGGCAACTATGTTTCATCGGACGAAAAAGTCGCCGTGGTAAAGAACAATCGCATACAGGCGCTTGCCAATGGAGATTGCATCATCCTTGCCGAGGCAGGCGGCGTACAAACCGAAGTTGCACACGTTACAGTCGGTTGGCAAGTGCAAAATCCTGTCCTGCCATATTCGTGGAAGATGTATGTCCCTGACGGAGAAGTGCATAATTTCGGCGGAAAACTTTACGTTTACGGTTCGTTGGACGACAGTAAAGTCTTTTGTTCGCCGTATTATATTTCGCTGATGACCGCCGACTTGAAACGTTGGGAAAGTTACGGCGCAAGTTTTTCATCGTACGACAAGGATGTGGATGTACCGTATCCCGGACGGATTTTGTGGGATTCCGACGGACATCATTATAACGGAAAATATTTTCTGTATGGCTTTTTTGAGTGGAATCCCTCAACCGAAAACTACACTTTCGTTCTCGAAAGCGACAATCCGATGGGACCGTTTAAAAACTTCCGCTGGGTCAGGGGCGACAAGTCGAAAAAGAACGTTGACGGTATTTCAACCGAAATATTTGTGGACGACGACGGCTCGCGTTACACACTCTACGCTCCAACCACGCAACCGGTCGAAAAAAATTATCCGGTGATTGCACGGCTTATCGACGACGACCTGATTGACGAAAGCAGCGTTAAAAATCTCGGACCCTACATACATGATTTCTACGAAGCGCCATCAATGCGCAAACGCGGCGACACATATTACTTCGTCTATGCCGAAAATTGCGGACCTATTACTGACAACAACCATACTCCAAAACGCCTTTCGTATGCCACAGCAAAGGATATTTTCGGAAAATACACTTATCGAGGTCCGATTATCACCATTGAGCAATTTACCGGCAACAATAACATTCAGGGTTCTATTGAGCAACTCAATGGCGAATGGTACGTATTTTATCACCGCGCTATGAACGGAGTATGGAACAAACGTTCGCTTTGTGTCGAAAAGATTGAATTCGATAGCGCCGGACTGATTATTCCCGTAGTCCCAACGAGTAGCGGAGCTTCGGAAGGTTTGGATACTTCATTGCCTGTGTGGTTTAACACAAGCGTTTACGGCAGCAATTATCGTTTCACCGACGAAGGCGAATACGGCAATACCTTAATCAATGGCGTCGCCGAAATCGGATTTCGCTATATCGCATTTACCGGCAAAGAAAAACAACTGACTTTGCAAGGCGCCGGACTCGAAAATATTGCTTACATAAAGGTCATTGCCAACGGTCAAATTATCGGCGAAGGCTCAGGTAATAACGCAATCAGTCTGAAAACAGTGTCGAAAGGCAAAGCCGAACTGACACTTTTTATCACCACAACCGGAGACGTCCGGCTCGAAACATTCAGATTTATGTAAACACATTCCGCACCTGAAAGTCAGAATCAATTTCACCGACGCAAAAGCTTGCCCCGTGATTTTGAATGTCGAAATCTTTGTGTCTTTGTGGGATACAGTTCTCAATTTTTTATCTCGCCGATTTTTCCGATAAACAGAATCACACCCGTACTGTTTTCACGAATAGCAAATAAAAACGGTTTATTTACAGTGAAATTGATGGGTTGCGGCGGTTCGGCAGATGTAGCCTCCATTTCGATACTTGTTACCGCAGCAGCTTCCGTCCCTTCTTCGTTGACTTCCACAAAAGTTTTATGAACTACTGATGAAATAAACACTTTCATATCGCTAATGCCGCTAAAATCAGCTTTGTTTTCGTCAAAGGGAACTTTCATTCCCAAGTCAGGCAAGATTTTTTCGCGCATTTTGTACTCACATTCGGATTTGAATCGCGGCAACCGAAGGTTTATCAACTGTCCATACATCCTTTCCATCAAACGATTCCATTGGTCATTATCCAAATGTTCAACGATATCGTCCGTCGTTTTGCCTTCGTTCGGAAGCGCTACTATCATACT
>JAISXV010000280.1 GCA_031270335.1 Prevotellaceae bacterium
TAATCTGTAACAATTATTACGAGTTCTTTTTCTATTGAGATTTTCGATCCTTTTGCCGGGATATAGATAAATTTAAATGCTTTAGCGTTGCTATAATTCTGATAAGATATTGAATACGACGATGATGCTGTTTCCCAGGCTTTAGTGGCGTTGAATATTATAGCGGCGGCGTATTTTGATGGCGGCGATATCACTGTAACGTTGTTGGTAACAGTAGCGTCGGGGTTGACGCTTGTGCCGTAGAGCCATGCACCGTCGAGTTCGAGACCGAGGATACGTTTCAGATTAAGCGCCTGACTTGATTCGTGCGTTCTGCATACCGTTATGATGTTGGGAGTACGGAAGATTCTATCCTTCACTGTCCGGATATACGCCTTTGCTTCGGACGAACCGCATCGCGACGCGACAGTATATTTATAGGTATAAGTCGATATATTTTTGAAGTCGTTACTGTTGACTGATCCGGTTGTTTTGTTTGTTCCGGCGATGAAAGCGGGAGCGTGCGACACTCTGTTCCATTCCACACTTGCGTAGTTTATGCTGTCGATGAAACTTGTCAGGTTGACAACGCGTTTGGGTATTGGCGACAGTTGTATCCTGATATCCGGGACTTTGGTTGCTTCGCCAATCATGATACGGACGGAATTGGACACAGCGCAACAATTTTTCGACCCGATATTTCCGAGTTTGCTTATACGCAGGCGATAATAGCCGTCGTTGGCTTTACTCATGTTTGCGATTTTCATGACGGCGTGTAACGGCGGATTGGCGACGTCGCCAGCTACAGTCTTCCATTTGACGCTGTCGATATGACGAAACTCCCATCGATATTCGATATCGGCGCCAAAAGTATTTCCTTTGGCAGGATAATTTCCTTCGAGACTGTAAGCGTCGCCGATACACAGCGAGAGTTTTTGAGTGTTCAGCCCGATTTTCGGAGTACACAGATATATCATAATGTCGTCCACGGCAATAACGGCGTTGGCGACGTCGCTGCTGAAAATTTTCAGGACAATCGAACCCGTCCTGTCCGGCACGGTAAACGAAAATCCGTAATTTTTCTGTGATTTGTCGGCGTTCATATTTCCCGTGTAATATTTTGAAAGCACATTACCGTCCAAATCTTCTGTCACGAAAGTCAGATTTACCTTGTCGCCGTTTGAAACGTTTGTAACACAGGACGAAATATCCAAGACCGTCCCTTCGCACAGGTCGTCGAGTTGACAGTTGTAGAATTGCTCGGACTTTTTCACCTCCTTGATGTCCGAAGGCGAATTTCCTCCGAAATCCTCATGAAACAGCAACATGCCGTTGAGCATACAGTCCGAAGGATTACTGTTGTTGCAGTTATTGGCGGTCAGCAGATCGACCTTAAACCGCGGGAACTTGTTGTCAAATCCATTGACGACCGTCTGCGCCCATATTGCTTCGTCGCCGGAGCCTTTGGTCACATTTATTTTGGGCGTATTTGTCCCGTTCGGCAAAACATTGCTTCCGGATTCGGAAGCATACCAGTCGTATCTTACGCCTGCGATATGGCTCAGTTCGACGTCCACAACAGCGCCGGGGCAGGCGACGTATTCCATTGTTACCGGTTTCACAGTGAGGACATACACTGTCGCTTCGTCGCTTGCCGTGATGTCGTTGTTCGTGCACCGGATACGGTAGCGAATGGTGTCTATTCCCTGAAATCCGTGGTTCGAAAGGTACGAAATCTTCGAACCGGAGACAAGCGAAAGTCCGTGTCGCGCCGTTCCGATTATTTCTATCTGAGGCGTGGCGTTATTGTTATAAATGTCGTTATTAGATATATCCATATACTTCTGTTCATTGCTTGCGAGCGTGACATAATCATCGATGGCGTCAACATGCATTGTGTATGCTATGTTGTTGGTCGGGTCGCAGTCGAAAAAATCCTTTGCGGGAAACTGTTTTCCGTCGTCAACCAGACGGGCGCAGATGATTTTTTCGCGCCAGTCGCCTTGCAGAATATATTCCAATGTAACGTTTTCGTCCGGAAAGACGTCGCGGTTCAGCAGAAAAGTCTGGATTATGTTTTCGGGAGCGACCTTTGTATGATAAAACGCCGCCGGAGTTTTTGTGTTTGCCGATGCTTTGCCGCGGTTTTCGACCGTTATACGTATTTTTGTTTCTTTTTTCGACGACGAAATAATCTTGATTCCTTCCATCGAAATCGAAGGGTCGGGAGTCATCATGACAGGCACGTAATTGTTTGTACGGACGGTGGGTTGCTGTATCCAGTTACCGTTGAAAGGCTGTATTGTCTCGCCGACCGGCTGTTTCGGCAGTTTGGAATAATATTTTGTAAGAGTCGATACCGGACGCCGCGGCACAGTGAGGTTATCGTTGATTTGCAGCGGATAGTATATTCCCTGATTCCATACCGGACGCGCCGGCGCCCACGAGCCTTCCGCCGATTCATACACATAAAGATATCCCGACGAATTGCCCCGATTGGAAGTTGATTCAAGGGCAAATGTAATGATATCAGCGCTTCCGTCGCTATTGACGTCGGCAACCACCGGGCATTCCCAGCCGGTGTATGAATAGATTCCGGTTTCCTTGAAACGGATAACATTGGGATCCGCCGTTGCCAGACTGACGAAATCATAGCCGTCGGCTCTGTTGGCGGGCGAAATCACTCTCAACGAAAGTTCGTCGCGATAAACGAGTTCATTGGTTCCGTCAGCGTCGAAGTCGAACATCACGATACCGGTTTGATGCGATCTGTCGCTGTGTTTCATTAGCCAGCTCAATTGAAGACGTTTTGTGATATCCTTTTCACTTGCGTTGTATGTAAGCGCCATAACGTGTCCGAGAAAAATCTGTCCCTCATCTGTAATATATGTGGCGTCGGTATAATTGGGAATGGACGATAAGGGATGATTGGTTATCGGATAGGTAGAATTATTCAATTTGCCGATTGTCATACATATTTCCGGTAATTTCATATTGTATTCGCCTTTGGAAGAATCCCATCCGTCGATTCGTCCGTTAATGTCTCCTACAAAAGGGATGGAAAACTGCCCGTCAAAACACGTCTGTTCTACTGTCAAAACAGCTTTAAGACTTTCATTTCCCGTCTTTTGAGAATCCCACACATATATGACAAAGTGAGATCTATCTTTGTAACGCTTTACAACAATAATGTCCGAAACATTGTCGCCGTCGATATCTGCTACTACCGTAAAACCGTCGGTGAGATAATGTTGTTCGTTTTGGATTTTTACGCTTTCGGGACCATGAATTACTTTGACTCTATTCTTTAATCTGGTGTTTGTATTTGATATGTCAGGTTTATAAATTTTGCTTCCGGCAATGATTTCCATTATTCCGTCGTTGTCAATATCGTTGATTGCTATCGCCGGTATGCAATCGTCGAAAAATTCGGCGCCCACTATACGCCCGACATAAGCGCTGCTTTGACGGATAATATTATAATTACTTGATGCTGAAGTGCCTGAAGGGTCGGCAAAACGATCCAATGTTTCGAGTTCAAGTACTAACTCTCCCGTCAGTCCGTTATATATTTTGTTGTAAACAATGATTTCGGGAATACCGTCGCCGTTAAGGTCGGAAATATAAGGCACGGGCGCTCCGAAGGCATGGACAGAATTATCCTGATAAACAGATTTGCTGTCAATCGGATAAGGCAGCCTGTGCGAACACTTAGCATCCCAGATTTTCTCCAAAGTGATTATGTTAAGATTTTTATCAAGCACGGGTTTGAGGGCGTACACTCTTCCCGAACCTGTTTCGGCAACAACAATTTCGGCAGCGCCTTCGCCGTCCAGATTGGCAATAGCCAAGTGTGAATAACTGTTGTGACGCGGCTCGTAACGTAACTGGAAACCGAATTGCGTACCGTAACCGTTATTGGACGTGTATGCGTTATTCCCCAGACGATTGAGGTGGAAATTCAATAATGTGTCGCCTGTCTGACCGTCGTAAATCACAATCGACTTTCCAACGGCGTCTAATCCGACAAGATCTCCTCCGCCATCGCTAACGGCTCCCAGACCAATGATTTCGGGTTTATTATCTCCATTAATATCGCCGACCAGCGGAATCGAAAAACCATCGACACGTACCTGTTTGTTGAAAATCTTCCGTTGCACGTTGAATTTTACCGGCGGCATGTCTTCCATACAGCTTATTCCTTCTTTAATATTATCCGGGCGGTCGCGATGTATGCCGATTTCCACTACAACAATCGCCGAATCTTCGTATTTTCCACACTGTATCCTGTATTTAATTGTATCAAAACCTTTTACTTTCGGTCTCGGCTTATAGACAAGATTGTTGTTGATATATTGTATATCCATAGCCAGCAGGGTGGATTGCGTGATGATTGTGACGTTCGGGACGCAACTTTTGGAATATGAATCGTTAGCAAGGATATCAATGCTTGCTGACGATTTTCCGTCAGTAGATATAAAATCGTTGAATGCCTTAAACAAAGTCTCTTCGTATGCTCCCGGCGAAGGATGACGTTCGCTGCGAACGGCGCCTGTCTGGTCGTGTTGAAAGTTTGTGTCGAACATTGCCTTCCCGACGGCGGGATTGTCGGTCGACGAACTTCTCCAAATCAATGCATGAGATTGAGTGTTTGCTCCTCTGTTGAAGGTCAACGCTCCCAGATGATGTTTGGCATCGAACTTAACGTCGTTTCCATTACGGTTTCCCGCAAGGTAATACATCGTCCCGATAATGTTGTACGTCGAGCTTTTATCGCCGGATTCGGAAAGATAATTCCCGCTGATATCGTCGTTGTCGTCGTTTCCCGAAATAATACTGTTGTTTATCGATGGCAGCGACATAGTGAATATTCCGCTGCCTCTGTTTTTCGACGCTTTGTTTCCGGCGACTGTGACGAAGTCTAACATGCATTTGTCGTAGCGGTGAAAAATTCCTCCGCCGTCGGCTGTTGCTGTATTTTCGCTGATGGTGGTGTTCGAGATTTCTAAGAGATTGTTTTCGGCATATACTCCTCCGCCGTTTTTTGCGGTGTTGCGACTGATTTCGCTTTGGCTCATGATGAATGTTCCACGTTGATTGATTCCGCCGCCGTTGGCGTCTCCCGCGCTTGCTGTGTTGTCCGTTATGCGGCTGTGCGCGACGGTCATATATCCGCGATTGTCGATGCCTGCGCCACGTTGTGCGGTGTTCTTTTCGATTGTGCAACTGTCTATTGTGGCTCTGCAACCGATCGGATTAAAGAATCCGCCGCCTTCGTTCGCCGAATTTCCGGTGAGTATGCATTTTATGAGATTGATCTCAGAGTACGATTCGTTGTGGATACCGCCGCCTTCGGGAGAATTGTTACGCGAAATAATGTCCGAATCGAATGTCGCTGTTGAATAGTCGTATATATCGAACGCTCCTCCGTGCGTTCCGGTAACATTGTTGTCGTACACACAATGACTCGAAGTCAATTGTCCTTTGATAACGTGTATTGCTCCACCGTGATTGGCGGCGTTGCCTGTGATTATGGAATTACGGATGTCCAACTGCGCCCATACAACGCTGATGCCTCCGCCCCACACGTCGGACCCGGCTATGCGGGTGTTGTCCGTAATCTTCGAACTGTCGATGACGACTACGGCGTTGCTGTTGATGTATATCCCGCAACCGTCGAAATTTGACTGATTGTTCGATACTTTAATGTGTGAAAATTTTATAGCCTCTTTAGCGCCGGCGTTTATCCCGACGAATATTCCCGCGCCTTTCGAATTGTCGCCGCCGCCATTGGCATATCCATCGGCGACGGTCAGATAGCGAAGCATCGGCGTCGCCGCATTATTGGCGTCGTTGGCTACGGTCACGACATGATAGACGTTGTTCTGGACGTTGTCTTGCTCTAAAACGCCGGTCAACTTTACGGCTGCAATCGCCGCATCTTCGTCGGTAATGGGCTTCCCTGCAGAATCATATCCGCCCTGTATCGACACGCCGTTACGAATCAAAAAGGTCTTTGCTCTTTTGTTGCCAGGCTCATTTCCCGCAATATCGAGATATGGTACGTAAGTCCCGGCGGCTAAATGAAAAACATCGCCCGGTTCCGCAGTAAGTAACATGTGAGCAAATGAACGGTTATCCATTGCATGCGTCCAGTTCGTGCCTGTGAGCTTCCCCGAACCGTTTACTTTCACATAGTAATCCTTACCGTACAGCTTCGCCGTCCCTGTTAATATAACAGCAATCAACAATACCGTACGAAAAATTCTTAATCTAAAATTTTCGAACAAAATCATGTTTAATATATTTTACTGTGGTAATAGAATCTCTCTTTCTTTACCATTTCTACCCTATTTATACTCTAAAAACAAGTATAAGGATGTTATGTTGAAATAATGTGCTTTTTTTAACAAAATTTAAATGTCGGAAAATTGTCTGAACTGTGCAGATGAGGCGTAATATATCTGTTTTTGAACGTCCCTTTTTCCGCTTTCTGAATATAAAACGGATAGATACTTGCAAATGAAATTGCAAATATTTTTGGTTTTTCCATAATTGATTACAATTCGTAATGTTTATTCGATACTTTTAGAAATCAAGTACTTTTATTACATATACTCTTCAAACGGTTTTCAAAATCTTTTTTAAACAATAGTATGGCATCAATATTCACGGCAAAATCGTGGTCGCTGATATTAAAATTTGTTATAA
>JAISXV010000057.1 GCA_031270335.1 Prevotellaceae bacterium
TGTTTGTCGTCAGCATTTTCTTTATTGGTTTCGCTTTCAACGATATTCTTAACCTTAACATCATACCGGAACAACTCGCTCAAAAAGCCTTCCAATACATCGTAATTGGCTTTATTACGCAATAATCGCTTTAATGCGTAATCAAATGAAATCAGTACTCTTCCTTTTTTTGACATATCTTTATTCCTTATATTACATATTTAAAATCGTAATTTCTCTTTCCAGATTTCATAAACTTCGCGATATTTGTCCGACTTCGACGTATCCGGCTCAATCACATCTAATTTCTTCAATGAACCGAATGCTTCCTGAGGCGATTTGTATATTCCCGCTCCGATTCCTGCGCCTTTAGCCGCTCCGACAGCGCCGTTAGTGTCGTAAAGTTCTATCACAGCGTCCGTTACACTCGCCAAAGTATCTCGAAATATCGGACTTAAAAACATATTGGCATTTCCCGCACGGATAACGCTCACATCGACGCCCATTTCGTTCATCACATCAATGCCGTACTTGAACGAAAATACAATTCCTTCCTGCGCGGCACGCGCCAGATGTTTGCGATTGTGGATGTTGAAGTTCAAACCATGTATCGAACAGCCGATTTCTTTATTTTGCAACATCCGTTCCGCTCCGTTTCCGAAAGGCAGAATGACAACGCCTTCCGAACCGACGGGAACAGTCGCCGCAATATCGTTTAACTCATTGTAACTGACGCCTTCGGGAGCGATATTGCGTTTTATCCACGAATTGAGGATGCCAACTCCATTGATACACAGCAAAATTCCCAGACGAATCTGTTCTTTGGTATGATTGACGTGGGCAAAAGTGTTTACACGCGAATATTTATCGTAATCGACTTTATCGCTCACGCCATAGACGACGCCCGATGTTCCTGCCGTAGCGGCGATTTCTCCTGGATTGAACACGTTCAACGACAATGCGTTGTTTGGCTGATCGCCCGCACGATAGGTTACGGGCGTACCTTTTTTCAGTCCGAGTTCTTTTGCCACCGATTCCAGCAGTTCGCCCTGTTTGCCGAATGTCGGGCAAATGTCTGCAACAATGTCTTTTCCAAAACCGAAATAATTTAAAACGTCTTCCGAAATTTCTTCATTCTTGAAATCCCAGAAAATTCCTTCCGACAATCCTGATACTGTGGTTACAGCCTCGCCTGTCAGCCGCATTGCGATATAGTCGCCCGGCAACATGAACTTGTAAACAGATTCAAACAGATGCGGTTCGTTTTCTTTGACCCAGGCTAATTTGGCTGCGGTAAAGTTTCCGGGCGAGTTCAACAGATGCGAAAGACAACGTTCTTCACCTATGCTTTTGAACGCTTTGTCGCCATAAGGAACAGCCCGGCTGTCGCACCAGATAATCGACGGTCGCAACACTTCCTTATTTTTGTCGACCAGCACTAAACCGTGCATTTGATACGAAATACCGATGGCTTCGATATCTTCGCCGTTGATATTCCCGTTTTTGATAGCCTGTTGGATAGCCGATTTCAGATAATCCCACCAATCGTCGGGATTCTGTTCCGCCCAACCTGCTTTTAAAGTTTTTATCGGGGCTTCTTCTTTCGGATAAAACTCCGAACTCACTGTAAGCCCGCTCTCTTGATTCACTATGGAAGCCTTCACCGATGAACTTCCAATATCACATCCCAATAGATACATCTTATTAAAAATTTGCACAAATGTAGTAAAAATAGAAATACAAGCAGAAAAAAATCTTGTTTGTCGAAAAATTTATACCTTTGTCCTCAATAATTAATTAAAAAAGTATTTATAATCATAAGTTTACAAATTATGACAATTTTTTCAAAAATAGTAGCCGGAGAGATTCCTTCGTACAAAATTGCAGAGGACGAAAAGCATTTTGCGTTCTTAGATATTAATCCTTTAACCGAAGGTCACACTTTGGTCATCCCGAAAAAAGAGGTCGATTATATCTTCGACCTAAGCCCCGACGAACTCGCCGGATTGACCGTGTTCGCCCAAAAGGTGTCTAAAGCAATCGCTCAAACAATCGCCTGCAAGAGGGTCGCAATGATTGTGCTGGGACTCGAAGTCCCTCACGTTCACATTCATCTCATTCCGATAAACAGCGAAAAAGACTCCGATTTCAGAAAAACAAAACTGAAACTCAGCAAAGAAGAGTTCGAAGATATTGCAAAAAAGATCAGAGCGCAAATAAATGTAACTGATGTTTGAGAATAAAATTCGTGGACTCAATATATTTCGACATTCGAAATCACGGGGCAAGCTTTTGCGTCGGTGAAATTGATTCTGACTTTTTGGGTTTCGACCGGCGATATTTCGATGATACGTTTATGTCCGACGGTTGTTCCCTTTACTGCCGACTGCCATTTGTTATCTTTCCACACCTCGATATCGAAAGCCTTAATACGCTGTCCCAAACGGAGATATTCCTGAACGACGACATATTTGACCGTCTGCGGTTTTCCCAGATCTATTTCGAGCGAAGCATTGAGAACATTGTCGTTTGTTGCCCAGTAAGTATCACGGTCGCCGTCGATTACATTATTTGCGGAATATGTTTTTGATTTTCCGCGATAATTGTCTGTTTTGACTTTTGCTTTTGCTGCCAGATTGATGGCAAATGTTTTGTCGAGCAGTTGTTTCCATTCTTTCAGCGAGCGAATGTCGTTTTCGTGTAACAGACCGCGCTGGTCGGGCGGAATATTCAGCAGGAGATTAGCTCCGCGTCCGACCGATTC
>JAISXV010000078.1 GCA_031270335.1 Prevotellaceae bacterium
ATAGAATTGTGTGAAGAAGGAGCGTATAGCGATAAAGAAAAACTTGCATACGAGCGTTACTGGGATGTTATCCGTAAAGAAAGAAGCGCATTAGCCGATTCGCGAGCAGAAGGAAAAGTAGAAGGAAAAGTGGAAGGAAGAGCGGAAGAAAAGGAACAAACAGTACTAAATAGCTTCAAAAACAATTTGTCAATTGACATTATATCTTCTATAACTGATTTGTCGAATGATGAAGTAGTTTCGATTTTGAAGAAACATGAATTAATGTAAATAAATTAAAAGATATGCTATATTTTAGGAAACTCATTATTATATTTGCCTTTACGTACTTTGGCGGAGGCATTTTTGCACAGTCGAAAGACTTTGATATTACCAAAAATCTGGAAATTTTTTTCTCTGCATTGCGGGAACTTCAAAATAATTATATCGACAGTCTTTCGACAGAACAGTTGGTAGCGTACGCGTTAGAGGGGATAACCGACCATCTTGACCCTTATACAAAATACGTTCCGGCAGAAGAACAGACCGATTTTGATTTTCAGACTACCGGAAAATATGCCGGAATCGGTTCGTTGATTCAAAAAGACAGCGGTTGTATTCTTGTTGCCGGTCCGTACAAAAATCTTCCGGCAGACAGAACCGGATTGGTGGCAGGAGATAAAATTATGGAAATCAACGGACAAACCACCGCTAACATGAGCGTGGACCAGGCAAGCAGTCTGTTGAAAGGCGACGCCAACACTGTCGTCAAGCTGAAAATCAAGAAACTGCGAACCGGCGAGTTGGCGGACTTGTCCATTACCAGAGAAAACATTCGTATGCCAAGCGTCCCATTTTCAAAGATATATGATAACGGAACCGGCTACATACGTTTTTCTTCGTTCATGACCGGAAGCTGCAACGAAATTCGCAACGTGCTGACAGAGTTCAGGGCTACCGGCAAGTTGAAATCACTTATTCTCGATATGAGAGGGAACAGAGGCGGTCCGTTAGTCGAGGCAGTGGGCATACTTAATTTGTTCTTACCAAAAGGATTGACTGTTGTAACATCGGCGGGAAAGAAAAAAGATACCGAAGAAAAATACGTTACACGCGAAAATCCCATTGAACCCGATTTGCCATTGGTTGTGCTGGTTGACAATATGTCGGCTTCGGCGTCCGAAATTGTTTCGGGAACGATTCAAGACCTTGACAGAGGCGTGATTGTCGGCGATAACACTTTCGGAAAAGGCTATGTCCAAAGTGTCCGTCCAATAGGATACAACGCCCAGCTAACATACACTATAGCAAAATATTACATCCCGAGCGGGCGATGCGTCCAGGCGCATAATTTCGCGACGTTCAGCAACGACGGTTCGATATCTTTCATCCACGATTCGCTGAAAAAAGAATTTAAAACAAAAAACGGACGTAAAGTATTTGATGGAGGCGGAGTTACGCCCGACGTCGCAGTCGAAAGCGAAGAATATTCGCCAATGGCAATCAGTTTGATACGGAAAAATCTGATATTCAAATATTCAATCCAGTATTTCAAAAACCGTCTCGAAGTGGATACTCCCGACAAATTTGAGTTTACCGAAAATGATTATCAGGATTTTATCAACTATTTGTCCGATAAGGAATACGACTATCAAACAGCATCGGAAATAACGATGAAAAGGCTGATTAACATTGCAAAACAGGAAAAATATTACGATAATGCAAAAGATGTTTTCGACAGTCTGATGACGCTGTTGAAACACGACAAGGCTAAAGACCTCAAAATAAATCAGGAAGAGTTGATTTCGATTTTACGGGAAGAGATATCGGAACGATACTATTACGAGGAAGGACGGCTCGAAGCATTATTGAGACGTGACAAACAGTTTGACGAAGCTTGTAATATTCTGAATAATACTGAGAAATACAGTAATATTCTACATTGATAATTTTAAAGTAATACGATTATGGGACGATATTTGGATCCGAAAAATGATTTACCGTTTAAACGCATCTTTGGAGAACATCCCGAACTGCTGAAAAGTTTTCTTAATGCGTTGATGCCGTTCGAGAAAGGACAATATATTAAAAGTCTCGAATATCTGCCGCCGGAACTTGTCCCCAACAATCCGGCAAAGAAAAATTCGATTGTTGATGTACGTTGTAAAGACAATCGCGGACGTCTGTTTATTGTAGAAATGCAGATGTATTGGAGCAAATATTTTTCGAACAGGATGGTTTTTAATGCCTCCAAAGCTTATGTCCGACAATTGAACAAAAACGAAGAATATGATCTTTTGCAACCTGTTTATGCATTGGGAATTGTCGACGAAGCTTTTGATAAAAAAACTCCAGAATATTATCATCACTATAAAATTGTCAATTGCAAAAACGGCGATGATGTTATTGAAGGATTGGAGTTTGTGATGATTGAATTGCCAAAATTTACGCCGACAAGCATAACCGAAAAAAAGATGGCTGTATTATGGTTACGTTTTCTTAACGAAATAGAAGACGATAAGCACATCGAACCGGCGCCGGAACTGATGAAAAACAAGCACATTCGTCAAGCAATAGAACTGTGCGAAGAAGGCGCTTTTACCGAAGAAGAACTAGCTGAATACGAACAATATTGGGATGACGTCCGTATTGAAAAATCTACCCGCAATTCAAGCCTCAGAGAAGGTGAACAATTAGGAATAACAAAAGGAATTGAAATCGGAAAAGCAGAAGGAATTGAAATCGGAAAGGTAGAAGGAATTGAAATCGGAAAGGTAGAAGGAATTGAAATCGGAAAGGTGGAAGGAATTGAAATCGGAAAGGTGGAAGGAATTGAAATCGGAAAGGTGGAAGGAATTGAAATCGGAGAAAAATTAGGAATCGAACACACAGTTGTAAAAGGGTTTAAAAATGGTGTTTCACTTGACATTATTTCTACAATAACCGGTTTGTCGAATGATGAAATAAACACTATTTTGAAAAAACATGAATTGATTAATTAGTATTCTGCATTGATGTGTTGTAGAATTAAAAATATAAGTTTTTGCATTTTTGCTGGTTGTGTAACATTATTATGTTCATGCAGTTTGACAAAAAAAGTTCCTGAAGGAAGTTATTTGTTGAAAAAGAACAACATTATCATTACTGACAAAAGTAACAGACTGTTATCTATCGACGAAATTCAGTCGTATATCCGTCAGCGACCAAACCGCAACGACATGTTCAGGTTTCATTTGAGGCTGTATAACCTTTCAGGAAAGGATACTGCGAAATGGTTGAACCGTAAATTTCAGTCATGGGGTGAAGCGCCTGTTATCTTCGATTCCACTTTGATTCAGTACAGTATCAGCAATATCAATGCATATCTGCGAAATATGGGACTGTATCATGCAACGGTCAAGGATTCTGTTGTTTACAGGAGAAAAAAAGCCACCGTGTATTACCGCATACAACCCGGATATTCGTATATCATAAAAAACATCGAATATGACATACCCGACACTGCGATAAAAAAAATCGTCGTCGCAGACACCACGCGATTACGGCATGGACGGCGACTGTCTGCCAACATGCTCGACCGTGAACGTGAAACCATCGCCACACGGTTGCGAAACAACGGCTATTACACTTTTAACAAGAGTTTTATCACGTTTAAAGCCGACAGCGCAACAGGAAACATGGAAGTCAATCTGAAAATGACAATACCGGCTTTTGTCAGAATGGAAAACGGTAAAAAAATCGAAACCAACTATCCTGTTTATAAGGTAAATAACGTTTATTTCCATACAAATTACAATTCGTTGCTTGCCGTCACGGATTCTACTTATACAAAGGCTTTCGACACTCTGCAATACGGCGATATGTTTTTGTTGTACAAGGGCGACAGGAATCTCAAGCCGGAAGTTCTTTCGAGGGTTAATTTGTTCGAAAAGGGCGACGTTTACAACGAAGACAAAGTCCGGAAAACGCACAATAACCTTTCCGGTCTGGCGCTGTTCAAGTCGGTGACGATACAGTTTCGAGAAGCGGGCGAAGGACTTCTTGACTGTATAATACTTTTAGACCCGCTCATGATACAGTCCTACGAGGTTGATATTGAACTGTCAACAAATGCGTCCAATATGATTGGTTTTTCGCCCGGTCTCAGCTACAGGCACAAAAACCTGTTCAAGGGCGCCGAAGTTTTTAATCTTGATTTCAGGGGCGTGTTTCAACGCAGTTTCGGCGCGTCACGTCTGTCGTCGCAGGAATACAACGGCGGCGTTTCCTTTGATATCCCACGTTTTATGATGCCTGTGTCGATAGGATATTTTAAGACGCAGGTGCCTCACACTCAAATCAGCACTTCATACGTGTATCAGCAGCGTCCCGATTATACGCGTGCAATAGGCAATTTCCGTTTCGGTTACAGATGGAAAACTTCGCAAACCAAGACTTTCCAGTTTAATCTTCTTGATTTTAACATGATAAAGATGTACAAGCTAAGTCCCGAATTTTACGCAAGCATCAACAATCCGTATCTTCGCAACATGTATTCCAACCATTTTGTACTCGGAATGACAGGGACTTTCATCTACAGCAACCAGCCCGAAAACGGACGAAACCGCTGGCGTCGTGAAAGTTTCTGGAACTACAGGATTACCGGAGACGTCGCAGGAAATATTCTTAGCATCTTTAACAGGACAATGCCGAAAGACGAAGAATTAGGCAGAATGATAGGAGGAATGCCATACAGCCAGTATATTAAGGGCGACATGAATCTGGTTTACGACCGTCCGGTCAATACGGCGAGTTCGGTGGTTTACCGGTTCTATTTCGGAGCCGGAAAGGCTTACGGTAATTCACTTTCGATGCCTTTCGAAAAACTGTTTTATGCTGGAGGAGCAAACAGTTTACGCGGCTGGCAGGTGAGAAGCGTTGGTCCAGGTTCGGTTTCCTCCGATTCTATCGACGTCTTTCCCAATCAGGTAGCCGATTTGAGGATTGAACTGAACGCCGAATACCGATTTCCGCTGTTCTGGAAATTCGAGGGCGCACTGTTTGCCGACGCCGGAAATGTCTGGAGTTTGAGTTCGCTGGATAATCGCGAAGGCGCAAGATTCAGTTTCAGCCGCTTTTACAAGGAAATTGCAATGAATACCGGTCTGGGATTAAGACTCAATTTCGACTATTTTATTCTGCGACTTGATTCCGGATTCAAAATCCACGACCCGGGACGACCATCCGGCAACAGAATTATTCTCCCCAATAAATGGTTCAATGCAAATAATTTCAGCCTGCACTTCGGAATAAATTACCCGTTTAATTACTGATTATAAATCGTTAGAATCCTGTTGCATATCCGATTAATCCGGCGATCAGTCCCATTGCGACGGCGACAAGTTTCATTTTCACGAAACTCTTTTTTGATTCAGCTAAGAGCGGCAATCCGGAATGTCCGTTTTGGACGAGCGAGTTGGCGAGCAGGATGCTGAACGGGATACTGCCGTCAATAAACAGCGATATGAATACGATATGCGGTCCCGATTCGGGTATCAGTCCTATTGTCAGGGCGATGAACAGCATTATCAGAAGATTGTCGTCGATCCATTGGTCGAAGTGTACGAACAGACCGAGCAGATATATTACCAGCAACGAGCCGAAAGTCCATGTAAACACACGAAGCAAATGCCGGTATATCACATGTTTCAACACATGTTCCTTCAAGAAATGCTCCGTTACCGACAAAACCATCAAAAACGCCGCTCCCGCAACAAAGATAAACAGGATATTCAACCAGCGTTCACTGAAAATATTGCCGTGCGAATGGGACGCGTGATAATGCGCATGTTCGTGGTCGTGTTCATGGTCATGGTCGTGAAAATGGTCATGGTCATGGTCGTGTTCGTCAATAGAGATTTCGTTAGCATGAATACAGGTAATATCGTCGGTTGAATGTTTGTGTTCCAGCAGACCGAGTCCCAGACTAAGCATGAAGACGACAATTCCCGCCAGAATAGCGATACGAACCGGCGACAAATGCCGGATATTGTGGAAGATATTCGATGTTGCCTTTTCGGAATGATGTCCGTGCAGCGAATGTATTTCCAGACTGTGGTCGAAATGTTTCGGGACGGCATTGCTTTTCGACATGAACGCATTGATTGCGAATCCTGCGATTATTGCGAGTACGAAAGTCAGCAGTTTGATTATCAACGCGTACTTTGGCATTGCGGCAAACATCACGAATGTTTCGTCGCCGGTGTCCGAAATCATTGCCGCCACTAATCCGCCGAAGTTGAATACGTTATGCGAAAACAGCGAAACGGCGACAAAACCGCCCATACAGCCAGGAATCAGTCCCAGCGCTGCGCCCAGAAGCGCCTGTTTCATTGGCGATTTCTGTATGCTGTTCAGACGACGTCCCTTTGTTGCGACGTTGATGTATTCGATAATCAGCATCATGATGATGACTAATCCGGTTATATAAACAGAATTTCTGAAAATTTCTATCAATTCTGATAACCGGAATTCGTCAAACATCAAGTATTTAATTAAAGTTATTTATATCAAATGTATCTTGCGCAAATTTTTCTTCAATTTAGCAATCCTCTTTGGCGACAACACTTTGTAAGGAATCATATCCATAGCATTATCGGATTCTGCACTGTCGGCGGCTTTACGTTTTTCGGGGTCGTACAACATTCCCGTACACAGACACATACGCCGGTCATTTTCCTGAAGGATATGGTAATTGCGACAGCCTTCACAACCTTTCCAGAAATCGTCGTCGTCGGTGAGTTCCGAGAACGTTACCGGGACATATCCGAGTTCGGAGTTCAGTTTCAGCACCGCCAGTCCGGTTGTGATACTGAATATCTTCGCTTCGGGATACAACTCTCGCGAAAGGTCGAATATTGCCCGTTTGATTTTTCGGGCAAGACCTGTGTTTCTGTAATCGGGATCGACTATCAGCCCCGAATTGGCGACAAAACGTTTGTGTTGCCACGATTCGATGTAACTGAACCCAATCAACCGCTCGTCGTCGATGACTACGATTGCTTTACCCTCTTCCATTTTCTTTGCGATGTACTCGGGCGACCGTTTTGCTATTCCCGTACCGCGTTTCAATGCAGATTCGTACATGAGGCTGCACACTGTTTCGGCATACTTCACATGCGATTTGTTTGCAACAAGAATCTCTATCATTTTTTATTCAGCAATAATCTAATCTATTTATTCGATTTGATAGCCGCCTGCGCCGCTGCAAGTCTTGCTATCGGCACCCGATACGGCGAACAGCTTACGTAATTCAGCCCTACGGCATGACAAAATTCAACCGACGAAGGCTCGCCTCCGTGTTCCCCGCAGATACCTACTTTCAGCAACGGACGCATTGTCCTGCCTTTCAATGTCGCCATCGAAATCAACTGTCCTACGCCTTTACGGTCGAGTACCTGGAACGGGTCGTTTTTCAATATTCCCTTTTCGAGATATATCGGCAAAAATTTGCTGATGTCGTCACGCGAATATCCGTAAGTCAACTGCGTGAGGTCGTTTGTTCCGAACGAGAAGAACTCAGCCGATTCGGCGATTCTGTCGGCGGTAAGAGCCGCTCTCGGCACTTCGATCATCGAGCCGACTTTGTATTCGATTCTGTCGCCCATCTCAAGAAATACTTTCTCGGCGGTGGTGCGGATAATTTCTTCCTGCGACTTCATTTCGTGCAATATTCCCGTCAAAGGCACCATGATTTCGGGAATGGAATTAATCCCTTTGCTTTTTAAGGTCAATACAGCCTGCAATATTGCTCTGGTCTGCATCTCGGTGATTTCGGGATACGTGTTTGCAAGACGGCAACCGCGATGTCCAAGCATGGGATTGGTTTCGTGCAGCGATTCAACTTTCTGACGGATAACTGAAACAGGCACTTTCATCACCCTCGACATTTCCTCCTGACCTTTACCGTCGTGAGGTAAAAACTCGTGCAACGGCGGGTCTAACAGCCTTACGATAACGGGAAGATCGTGCATCACTGCAAATATTTCCTCGAAATCTTTCTGTTGCAGAGGTAAAAGTTTATCGAGCGCCCGGCGTCTGTCTTCGGTAGTTTCGGCAAGAATCATTTCCCTCATGGGGACGATTTTGTCTTCCTTGAAAAACATGTGTTCGGTACGGCATAATCCGATACCGTCAGCGCCAAATCTCCGTGCCGTAGCGGCATCTTCGGGAGTGTCGGCGTTGGCGCGAACCTGCAGATAAGCGTATTTTTCGGACAGTTTCATCAGTTTGTTGAAATCGTCGCTCATTTCCGCGTCCTTAGTTTTCACTTTGCCCTCATAGACTACTCCGGTCGAGCCGTTTAACGAAATCCATGAGCCTTCGTGATATGTTGTTCCTTTGATAGTTACGGTACGCTGTTTGTAGTCGATGTTCAGCCCTGACGCTCCTGACACACAGCATTTTCCCATTCCACGGGCTACGACTGCCGCGTGCGAAGTCATTCCGCCTCGTGCGGTGAGTATTCCCTGTGCGACGTTCATTCCCCTGAGGTCTTCGGGCGAGGTTTCGGTACGCACTAAAATCAATTTTGCGTCGTTATCTTTTTCGTACCACTGTTCAGCGTCTTCGGCGAAGAAGACAATCTGTCCTGTAGCGGCTCCGGGCGATGCGGGTAAGCCTTTCGTGATAACTTTGGCTTTGTACAGTTCATCCAAATCGAAAACGGGATGCAACAGTTCGTCGATTTTTTCGGGTTCGACTCTCAACACCGCTTCGTCTTCTTTCAGGATTCCTTTATCGAGCATCTCTATTGCAACTCTCACGGCTGCAGCGCCGGTACGTTTTGCATTACGTGTCTGCAACATCCACAGTTTCCCGTCCTGAACGGTGAACTCCAAATCCTGCATGTCGCGGTAATGGTCTTCGAGTTTTTGTTGAAGTTCCATTAAATCGTTATATACTTCCGGCATCGTCTCTTCGAGCGAGGGGGCTTCGGCTTTCCGTTTTTCTTCGGATACGCCCTGCAATTTCGCCCAGCGCAACGAGCCTTCGAGGGTGATTTGCTGCGGGGTACGGATTCCTGCCACGACGTCTTCGCCCTGTGCATTAATCAGATATTCTCCGTTGAAAATATTTTCGCCCGTAGCGGCGTCGCGTGTGAACGCAACTCCTGTCGCCGACCTGTCGCCCATGTTGCCGAACACCATCGACTGCACATTGACAGCCGTTCCCCATTCCTGCGGTATCTTGTTGAGTTTGCGATACAGGATTGCACGGTCGTTCATCCAGCTGTCGAACACCGCCATCACCGCGCCCCACAACTGTTGCCAGGGGTCGGTCGGGAAATCGTTGCCTGTCTTCTCTTTAACCGTCGTCTTAAAGCGTTTGACGAGTTCTTTCATGTCATCGGCAGAGAGTTCGGTATCAAGCGACACATTTTTTTCTTTCTTCATTTCGTCGATGATTTCTTCGAAAGGATCGTGGTCGTCTTTGTTTTCGGGCTTCATGCCAAGCACGACGTCGCCGTACATTTGTACAAACCGGCGGTACGAATCCCATGCAAACCGGGGATTACCGCTTTTCGCCGCTATCACTTCCAC
Organism: Prevotellaceae bacterium; assembly: GCA_031270335.1. Lineage (GTDB taxonomy): Bacteria > Bacteroidota > Bacteroidia > Bacteroidales > UBA932 > JAIRLF01. The sequence goes on from JAISXV010000078.1 coordinate 9,561, forward strand.
CGCTTCGTCGTTCAATCCGAGGTTGAGGATTGTGTCCATCATCCCCGGCATCGAAGCTCTCGCTCCCGAACGTACGGATACAAGCAAGGGATTGCTGTTGTCGGCAAACTTGGGACCGTTTACAGCGGCTTCGACTCTGCGCATCGCCGCAGTCACTTCGTTGTAGATGGTCTCGATAATTTTGTCCTTTCCATGCACAAAATATTCATTACACACTTCGGTAGTAATGGTGAATCCGGGCGGCACAGGGACGCCAATCAAATTCATTTCCGCCAGATTTGCTCCCTTTCCGCCGAGCAATTCCTTCATACTTTCATTTCCTTCAGCTGTCTTATTACCAAAGAAATATACGCGTTTTTTCAGTTCCATAATAATCGTTTTTTTCCAAAATAAGAATTATAAATTGGCTGCAAAGATACATCTTATATTTAATATGCAAAATTTTACCGCGGATGGGGAGTGCATTTCTGATTAAGATTAATAGGATTTAAAGATTGGTAGGATTTCCTTCGGACGCAATGACGGACATGCCAAAGACAATAAAGACGCAAAATTTTGCGTCTTTACTACAATTTTTGCGTCTCTACAAATATTACCTCCTCATTAAACTGTCAGTTACCGATGATACTAAGTCTTCCTTCGGTTATCCTTCGGTTATCCTTCGGTCTCCTTCTTTTGCATTAGCATTAAACTTGCAGTTACACCAATGCTTCAATATTCCAGACGAATGCTTTGATTCCGACTTCTTCGTTTACTTCGTCGATTTTTTTCACACGGGCGAGTATTTCGTCCGTTTTTTCGTCGGGGACGACAGTGATAACGGCGGAGTTCATTTCGGGCCAGGTATGTGTTCCCTTGCGCGGTTCACCGGCGACGCTGCCTCTGCCCTGGACATTTTCCCACCACGTAAATCCGCGGATACCGATACGGTCGAGCATATATTCCACACGTTCGGTATTTGCCTGATTGAATACTATAAATATTGCTTTCATATTAAATAATTTTAATTTGATTTACCGTTTGATGCGTCGTCCATAAAATGGAAACGTTTACGTATTTTACTTATTTTGTCACGTTCGCCGCTTTTCGACACTACAGCGTACATCACAGGGATGATTATCAACGTGATAGTCATCGAAAACGTCAGACCGCCGATAACCGAGATACCCATTGGCGACCATATTTCCGAACCTTCGCCGGTGCTGAGCGCCATTGGCAACATACCCAGAATCGTCGTCATCGAAGTCATCAGAACCGGACGGAGACGTGAACGTCCTGCCGCCTTTATAGCGTCGTTAAGATGCATTCCTCTGTCGCGCATGAGGTTAGTGTAGTCCACAAGCACTATACCGTTTTTCACGACGATGCCGACCAAAAGCACCATACCCAGAGCCGCAATCAGGTTCAATGTCGTGTTGGTGAGGTACAAAGCGAGGAACGAACCCGAAAATGCGAACGGAATCGAAAACATTATCACGAACGGGTTTGAGAGCGATTCGAACTGTGAAGCCATCACGATGAACACCAGTATCAACGACATGATTAACAGCATTCCGAGGTTCATAAACGATTCCTGCTGGTCTTCGTAAGCGCCGCCGACGCGCACTATCAGTTCGCTGGGAATCTCAATCTTGTTGATTTTTGCCTGAATATCGACGGCAAGTTCGCCGAGCGCCACTCCGACAGGCGTAGTGGACACGGTAACAATACGTTCCTTACGTTTATGCTCAATATTCGGAGGCGACCAGTACTCCATCACCTTGCCGAGTTCGCGGAGTTTTATCTGTTTCCCGACAGGAGTAGTCAAAGTCATTTCTTCGAGTTTACTGATTGAGTTTCTGGAGTTTTCTTCCAGACGGACGATGATGTCATATTCTTCGCCTTCTTCACGCAACTTACTTGCAATCAAACCATCGACACGGTTACGGACAAAAGTGGAAACCATTGCGCCGCTCAAGCCGTGCTGCGTCAATTTTTCCTTGTCGAACTTGATTTGCAGTTCGGGACGGTCGTTTTTACGGCTGATCTGAATATTTTCAGCGCCTTTGAGAGTAGCGATACTGTCGCGGATTGCGTGCGCCACGGTGTTGGACTTGTCGAAATCGTATCCAAATATTTCGACCTGAATATCATTTCCGCCTGCGCCTAAGCCCGCGTCGGATGTAGATACGTTATAATTAATGATTTCGGGATATTCTTTGAGATACTTACGCATGTCGTCGGCGATTTCGAAAACGCTGCGGGTACGTTCGTCGATGTCCACCAGACGGAACGTTGTGTTGCTGATATTCGTACCGTTAGTGTTGAACAGCGCGCCTATACCGCCGTCATCGTTAGAGCCTGCCGAAGAGGATATTAACTCTATTTCCGGATATTTCTCTTTTGCCAGTTCCTCGAACGAGCGGATAGTTTTCATTGTCTCCTCTACACGCGTACCTGTCTGAAGTTCAATCATTACGCTTATCTGACTCTGGTCTGTTTGGGGCATATAGTCGGTTTTGACGTATTTCAGCAAAAACAGCGAACTCACAAATATCAGGAGAACAATCGCTATGACCACTTTTTTGTGATGCAGACACCAGCCAAGCAAGTTGCCATACCAGTTGTCGAGCCCTCCAAGCCATTTACCTACAGTACGTTCGTAACCGAAACGACTGGCTTTCTGTTCGGCAGTGCGAATTTTCAGAAGTTTCGACGAGAGCATCGGCGTAATCGTGATAGCGGCAACCGCCGAAGCAAGAATTGTGATTGTAACAATCCAGCCTAACTGCTTGAACAGCACGCCGGTCATACCCGAAACCATAGTCAGGGGGAGGAATACGGCGACAATCACCAAAGTCGTGGCAATCACCGACAACCACACCTCGTTGGTCGCATAAATCGCCGATTCGCGAGGACTGCTGCCGCGTTCGACATGGCGGGTGATGTTTTCGAGAACCACAATAGCGTCGTCCACAACCATTCCAATCGCTATTGACAGCGAAGACAGCGAAATGATATTCAGCGAATTACCGGTGAACATCAGGTAGATAAACGCGCAAATCAGCGAAAGCGGAATTGTGAGCGCAATGATGAGCGTTGCCCGCCATCTGCCCAGGAATACCAGCACCACCAGAATCACGAAAATCAAGGCATACAGCAGAGTTTCAGTGAGATTGTTCACTGAAGACTGAATAAAAGTGGACGAATCGAACACTTCGTTAATTGCAATATCGGGCGGTAGCGTCTTTTTTGCTTTTTCGAGTTCGGCTCTCACCTGCTTTGCGATTTTGACAGTGTTTGCGCCTGACTGTTTGCTGATTACCATTGTGAGACCGCTGTAACCGTTCACACGCTGATCTAACGAAAGGTCTTTAATCGTATCACGCACACTTGCAACGTCTTTCAGATAAACGCTTTTGCCGGCATAGTTCCCGACAAGCAGGTTTTTGATTTCGCTACTTTCGGCAAATTCTCCTTCGACGCGCAACTGATAATTTTCAGTACCCATCTTGACGTTACCCGATGGCAAATTCAGGTTTTCGGAAGCAATGACGTTTCCAATCTGCTCAATAGTAAGATTGTATGCGTCCATTTTGCTTTGGTTGATATCGACATACACCACGCGTTGCGGCGCTCCGGCAAGCGATATCGAACCGATGCCGTCGATACGGTTCAGGACGTTCACAAGTTTCTCGTCCACAATACGTTCGAGACCCGAATAACTGCTTCCGGCGGTGATGGCGTACATTGCAATCGGCATCATGCTCGAATTGAATTTGAAGACGGTAGGACGGTCAACATTATCGGGCAATGCGTCTATTACCCAGTCGAGTGCGTTCCTGACGTCGCTGACCGCCACATCGAGATTTGCTTCCCACTGAAATTCCAAAGTAACGACTGACATATTGTCATACGACGAAGATAAAATTTCTTTCAGTTTATCGACCGAAGCCAGTCCGTCTTCAATCAACTTGGTGACATTCACTTCGATATCGGCTGCGCTCGCCCCCGGATACATTGTCATAACCGAGATGTATGGAGGCTCAATTTCGGGATACAGGTCGATTGGCAACTGCAATGCGGAATACAATCCCATCACTATCACAGCCACGAAAACCATCGCAGTTGTAATCGGTTTTTGTACGGCGCTTTTATATATACTCATTTTTTTTCGTATTTTATGTTATTAATCTAAAATCCAAAATCTACAATCTAAAATTCAATTTCTACGCCGTCGCTGAGGCGCGATTGTCCCCTGATGATAATTTTGTCGCCGGCTTTGATTTCGTTTGAAATGATTTCGACATTTTCGTCGTAACGTTTACCTAACAGCACGGTTACGCGTTTTGCCTTATTTCCCTCTGCGATAAAGGCATAGCGGTCATTCGAGCCTTGAAGTTTCAACACGGCGGCGCTTGGAACGACAAGAGCCTGATCCTGTCCAAGTCCCAGAGACACATGCGTGTACATTCCCGGACGGAGTTTTTGCCGTCCGTTTGGGATTTTCACTTCGATACGGAAATTGTGCGAAGTGGGGTCGATTGTCGGATGTATCCGAAACACAGAGCCTTCGAAGGTTTCGCTCGGATAGATTTCCGAAACAATATCAACTTTCATTCCCTGAGCGATTTGCGGAAAATACTGTTCGGGAATATCGACAAATGCTTTGAGGTTATCTATCTGAATCAGACGGATAAGGGCGGCTTTTCCGGCGGCGGTGTTTGGCGTTCCGGAATACAGTTCGCCATCTTCGAAATACTTATCGGCGACAATACCGGCGAAAGGCGCAAGTAACTGTGTGTTTTCCAGCAGGAAATCGACATTTGTTTTAGCGATGTCGTACTGACCTTTAATCTGGTCGAACTGCTGTTTCGGGACGCTTCCGAGTTTGGCGAGCGTATCGAGCCGGTCGTAATCGAGTTTCAGGGTTTTCAGTTGAGTTTCAGCCAGAACTAACTGTGTACGATCCATTTGCGCAATCACCTGTTTTTGCTTTACGTGAGAACCGATTTCGACATAAAGTTTTTCGATTCGTCCCGGCGACGCCGGAGCAAGATAATTCTCTTCAAACGGATTTAAAGTACACGGATACACCACTGTACGTTCTACTAATTTCTCTTCGACAGTAGTGACCGAAACTTTTTCGGCAAGCTGTTCTTTTTGTATGGCAGTATCCTCAACCTTTTCATTTTGAGATGTTCCACACGAAACTGTCATCATCATCGCCGGCAGGACAAAAAACAGTAATCCGGCTGCGGTTAATCTAACTTTTTTCATTTCTATTAAATGTTTAATTATTAACAAATTATCGTTCATATTATTATAAAATACCTAATAACTTCAGCAATTCGGTTTGAGCCTTCAGCAATTCGTTTTTTGCTGTTAGCAAACCGCTTTCTGCCTGTAAATAGTTGGTATTAGCGGTAGTTAAGTCTAAGGACGACAGCAATCCCTGTTCGTGTTTCCGTTTGCTGCTTTCGAATACGCGTCTTGCAACGTCCACATTTTTCTGTTGCAGAGCGTACTGGTCGGATGCGGTTTGCAGATTGAATCGCAACTGTTTTTCCTGAATCAGCAATTGGTCTTCAACTTGCTTGATATCAGTCTGTAAGGCTTTCAACTGTATCTGGCTTTGCTTGACTTTCGATTTGCGCTGAAACGATGAAAATATCGGGATAGTTGCCTGTAAACCAACCATATTAGCCGGCGACATGTCAAATGCCGGTTTCTTTATTTTATAGGTATAACTGTAAAATCCGGCAATGGTGGGTAAATACGCTGTTTTATTGAGCGTTATCTGTTTTTTCTGCAACTCTTCCTGCGATTTAAGAAGTTGAAAATCAATATTGTTGTCGAGCGAAAACTCCTGCGACAGCAATGTTTGCAGCGAGATTTTATTTGTCAAATCGTTGATATTGCTTGTCAAGGTAATTTGCGTGTCGTGTTCGACGCCCAATTGCAGACGTAACATGTTGTAAGCGAGTTCAATTTGCCGGTCTAACGAAATCAGCGTGGCGTCGAGGTTCATCACCTGCACTTCCAACTGTTCGGCGTCGGTGAGTTCGAGCAGTCCCACGTTTGCTATGTCTTTGGTTCTCTTATGGATATCGCGCATGTTTTCGATATTCTTTTTCAGAATATCTTTGTTTTGTTCGGCAAGCAATATCGCATAATATGAAAGACTTACGCTTTGTTTGACTTCTAATTCGGTTTTGGCGACATTTTTTTCAGCCAGATTTTTGGCAAGTTTTGCCATTTCGATTCCAACCCAGTACTGACCGCTGAAAATCAACTGTGAAGCAGTCAATTGCGCATTACTCGTCGGATTGAAAGCGATGCTTTGTCCTCCGAAACTCATGCTGAATCCCAGATAGTTGCTGTAATCAACCTTGGCTTCGACCTGCGGCAATCCGGCAGATATCGCCTGCCATAACGATTCCTGCGCTTCTTCAATCGAAATCCCCGCTTTCAGCAGTGTCCGGTTGTACGTTACTGCGTGTTCTTTAGCCTGTTCCAGCGACAGACTCAGATTTTGCTGCGCCCTCGCTACAACGGGCAACCCCAGCAAAAACATCAAAATAATCTTTTTAAGTAAATTGTTCACTTCTTTTTTTCTTTATATTTAATTACTAACTAAAAACTTTGTCAAAAGTACATATACTTGTGTTGCAACATTCAAAAAATCGATGAATGAACCTTTTTTCCCGATAAACAGCATAAAATGGCTTCTAAATTCGCTTCGCATTTCGGAATAACGGCGGCTCATATCGTGTTCGACATATATTTTTCGATGATTTTAATTCCTTTTTGAGTCGATATTCCCCTCAAAAAGTTCAAAAACAAATCTTCGAACACCTGTAACGGCGATATGTCGGTATTGTCTAACGAAGACAAATCCATCTTATTCAACTGTTCCGTGAAGAACAGATGCGCCTGAGTCGAAAACAGAAACGCCGATGTTTTCGGATTCAAATCGGCGCGGAACACTCCTTCTTCGATACCTTTAATGAATATTTTTTCGAGCGTTTCAAGCGCTTCGGCGGAGTGTTTCCGTTTCATATCAATGATTTCGGGATAATAGCGTTTGAGTTCTACCACCATCTTCATCAACTTGAGATTAAACTCCGACCGTTTCTTTTTCATCAATTTCAAAAAACCTTCCAGAGAGTTTTGCGAACTGACGAATATATCTCTGTCGTCTTTTTTCGACTGTGTATGAGCATGTTCGACAACCATCAACAACAGTTCCCTTTTGTCCTGAAACTGCTCGTAAATCGTCCGCTTCGATATACCAAGTTGTTTTGCAATGTCATCCATCGTCGTCGCCTTGATACCCTGCTGAATGAAAATCTTCAACGCCCCTTCTATAATTCTTTGTCGCATTATGATGACCAAAATTTTGTGCAAAGGTAATTGAAAAACTTTAAAAACCAAAAAAGTTTTGCGAGTGTAAAAGTTTTCAGATTAATATCCGCTGTATTATTTGTCTTTTTTACTCTATTAACTGATAATTTACTGCCTGTTTCAGGTAACACATCAACAAAATGACGCTTAAAACTGCCGAAATGGATAAAAAGTTGCAAATATAAATCATTATATATCAAACATAAAAAAAATATTTATATTTTTTTTATACTTTTTTTTGTAAAGACATTAATTATTTTTATAAATTTGCGGCATTAATTTATGCAAAATGAAGAGTAAATATTTTTTGATTACAAGTGTGTTTGTATTGTTGATTTCAAGTTGCAGCTCTGTTTTTTTGGAGGTCGATTTGGCGCAACTTCAGGAAAAGGTCTATGAACCGACGGCAATACGGTATAAAGCATTGAACTCGGGTACGACTCTGTATCTTGACCATTCGACCTGTGTCATAGACGCTCGGCAAAACTCCAAAATCTTCAATGCGTTACGTCCACAATTGGGACAGTATTCCGATACTTTGCGGTTGATTAAAGGCAGCGTCATAGAAACAACGCCGTTGAATCGACTTGATAACAAAGTGTTTGAAATTTTGCAAACTATTCGGAACGACATTCCCTATTCCGACATTTTACAGGCTGTCGAGCTAATCTGCAACGCCGGCAACCAGTCGGTTTTAATTACTGATTGTGAGTTTATTAAAGACCGTTTATGTCATGATCAGGATCCTTATCTAAGCGAACCGTTTAAGCGCTGGCTGCAAAAAGGTCATGTTATTTACATAGTGACAGAGCCTTACCAGGAAAAAACTAAAGGCAGAACTTACGATAAAAAGCGATTCTATTTCATTTTCACGGACGACAGAATGGAAGCGCCGATAAGCCACAATCTGCTTAATGAATTGAAAGCGTATATAAACAACGGGATATCCGTTTTTAAGCTCACCAATTCCGATCTGTATGTAAAACGGGAAGGCGATTTGGTTGAACAGGATTTGACATTCGTTTACGAAGGCAGAAATGGGTTCGACTATGTCGAAATTGACAACGACTGGAATGATATTCGCGAGTATGTGATGAAGTTAGACAAATACGGCGAGCCTTTTCAGGACGAAAAACCCTTGCCGTTAATAAAGAATCTGACGTTCAACGAGGGCGAAAATTACACCGTCAACGACGTCGAAATAGTAGCCACCGACATAACAGCCCGCTATCTGGCATTATCGGATTCGCTGTGGGAAGAACCTGTCCCCGAGGCGATTAACATCTCCGATGGTTTTTTGATCGACAAGGACGTTCTGCAATCCAACAAATTGAACGTGATGTTGACCGATAAAATCTTCAATTATCTGACCGGTGAATTTGGCGGAAATCTTATCCGTTTGGATTTCGTAATAACTCAGGTCGGATTACAACATTACGACGCCGATATATTTACCTGGCAATCAGCATATAACTCCGAACCGGCAATTTGCGTAGCAAAAAGCATCGACAACGCATTGAGAGACGTGGAAGTTGTTCCGACAACGAACAACCGAAAAGTGATACATACCGTTTTTTTGAAAACACAATCATATAATTAATTTAATTACAATAAAATAAAAGATATACGATATGAAAAAGATTGAAAATTTGAAACAAGTCCAAGCATTAATCGGCGAAACATACATGTACGCCGTTATTATCGCCGTAGCAGCGGTGGTTTTGGCATTTATCATTGCCCAGCTTATTAAATGGGGCGGCGGCAAACACGATACTTCACACATCAAACGACGTGTGTGGTTTATCATTGTTGGCATAGTGGCATCGGCAGCGTTTTTCCTGTATAACGCTTTGTATGTAAGTTCGTTTATTACCAAAGCGCCCTTGCAGGCAAAATTTTCGAACGGCAATATTTATGCAACGCTCGCTCTATTAGGCGTATATGTAATTGCAGGTATCGTTACCATGATGATTTTACGCCGTTCGAAATGGGGCAGCATACTTGGTCAGTCAAAAAGATAATTTTTTAATACAATAAACTATGTCACAAGTATTTGTTATTGGAATAGGCGGCACAGGAATGCGTTGCATTGAGGCATTTACCCATTTATGCGCTATAGGAATGTTCGATAAAACAGACGTTCATCTGCTGGCGCTCGATACCGACAAGGATAACGGTAATTTTACGCGCCTCAAAAATCTTAAAGAAGCGTATATCAAGACCAAAGGCGTAAACAAAAAACAGTTTGCATGGGAAAACACATTTTTTTCCGCCAATCTGAACTATTATCAGTTCAGTCCTGATTATTCGAGGCTTTCGTCATTCAACGCTCTTTATAATTACGGAGATACAAAATTCAGCAATCCCGAAAAAGCGGCAATCGCCGATTTGCTTTTTACCGACAACGCCAAAGATTTCGACCTGAAACACGGCTATCGGGCGCAAACACATTTGGGCAGTTTGCTGATGTATCATTCTATTTTAGACGATGTAAAGATGAATGACCATAGCGATTTGCGGAAATTCATTCAGGAACTGATTAATGCATGCGCATCAGGTCATCCGAAAGTGTTTATTCTGGGCTCGGTATTTGGCGGTACCGGCGCTTCTTCGATTCCAATCATTCCGAAAGCGATAAAAAAAGCAGCGTCATTGATTTCCGACGCCACTGATATTGAACGTAATGCTTATTTCGGCGCTACTTTGTTGACAAGTTATTTCTCGTTTCCCTTGCCTAACGACGCCGAAAAGGCAAAACAAAAAGTAATAGCCGCTTCCGATAAATTCGCTTTAAATTCACAAGCCGCCATGATGTTTTACGAGGCTGATGAAACAGTGAAAAAGACTTATCAGAAATTTTACATGATGGGAACCGAAACCCTTAGTTGGCAGCCAGGTAAGATAAAAGATAAAACAATAACAGGAGGCGAAGGACAGGAAAACGATTCGCATTACATTGAACTTCTGGCTGCTTTTGCCGCCTGGCATTTCTTCAATTCGGTTGAAGAAGGAAGCGACCCGGCAAATCCAAGTCTGTCCGGTTTGGAAGACCTGAAAAATGAAAAAAGGGTGGAATATCTCTATCGCACATTCAACGAAAACGGCAAGATTGATTTTACCGATTTTGTCGGCAGCGAAAAAAAGGAAGAACTGGCAAAAAAAATCGGGCTTTTTACAGCAATGAGTTATCTGGTATTGCTCGACAATTACAATTTTTTCGAACAGGCGCAAGCCGGAGGGCTGAAAAAAGTCAAAATCGACGGATACGAAGATATTGACCAGGAAGAAGTCCGGAACTTGAAAAAGTACATGTCGCTCTATCATTTTGGCGTCGAAAACGGCACAATAAAAGACGGTTGGCTTCGACAAGTGCATCGTTCGGCAGGCGGAGGCGACAAATTTTTGCTGCATCCGGATATTTTCGGCTGTGACTCGATAAGAGAATTTGAAAAATTCAATTTCAATGATACTCTCTTCCAAAAAGGCTCCGATTTTGAAAAACATAAGTTCAAAACCGGTCTGATGAGCAATATTATAGACAAATTTTACGGCGGTTTTATTAAAGCAAGCGAACCGGAAAGTATTACTAATAAAAACGAAAAATTAATCAAACGAACATACGACACATTATGTCAATTGTACGAATTTTAAAAATCAAGAATCATGGGAAAGGCTAAGTTAATAAAAAGTACGGAAGGTACAAAATCGAACCCTGAAGGCAAATGGTACATTCACGACCAGATAAAACCTTTTATACAAGGCATTATAGCCGGCGACTTGGATATAGGACAGGTTTCAAGCACGCTGATTTCGGGCGTCCCGACGCCATGGGCGCGCGCCAAACTGTTCTGGTTTGCATTCGATTATCTGCGACGGACAGACGCCAATATCACAACTTCGGGATTGATTGAATTTTACAGCGTCCTGCGGGATGAATGGAAAGGTTTGATTGCCCTGATAGCGCTCTATCCCGACCGAATTTCGTTTTCGGAACCGATATACATGAATCCGAACGAAGACAATCTGTTCGAAATTTCAGGAGCATTCGGACGTATGTTGCTGGATGATGTCGATATATGGACAGACCAGCAGAAGAAACAGCATAATCCCGACGAACTGCCGTACGTGCAATTGTTACGCTATAACGGTCAGGTCGTTGGCAGCATATCGCCCTTTTCTATCGTATTTCCTGCGGTGGAATACGGCAATCTGCAACACGCAAGCGATATTGCATGGTACAGGAACGGCAAATTCGAAGACCCGACACGCTATTTAGACAAAGACAAAAAACAGAAACTCTATCTTTTTATCAATAATATTATTGGCGTAGTATATTCCGACAAAAACGGAAATCAGATATCAAGACAGGGAACTATTACAGAGTTTGAAAATAATATCAATATTTCCCGTCCGAATAACAGGGTAGATTTGTCCGGTTTAAAAACAGTTTTGCGCAATTGGCAAACTTCTATCAAAACAAAAGAAAAGAATCTGCAAATAAACGGTACTGTCGCTAAATATTCCAATTTGGCAGAACCCTACAAAGCATTGCTTGATTCTCACCAAAAAGTGTATCAACTGATGGAAAGCGGCGATTTTACATTCGACCGTCCCGACGATGCACGTAAAATTAAAGCCGAATTGAGTGATTTGCAAAATGTATTAAAGGAAGACAGAACGATTGTCGGCTGGTATGAATCGTTAGATTATCAGCAACCGCTTTCCGATGCGGCTGTATATTATTTGCAGGTCAATGATGTAAGCAATAACCAGAAGAAATATTTTTCATTGCCTTTGACCATTGAAGCAATTCAAATGTTCGGTCAAAAAATTGACAATTTAATCTCGGGAAGTCAAAGAAATTTTTCTATTGATGCTTCGATAAAAGACGGCAATAAGCTAACCGTTGATTTATCTGTCGAAATTGACGGACAGCCATACAAACTAAACACCAGGGAGTATGATATAATTTGGGCGGAAGAGAAGAAACCGCTCGGCGGCGATGGAAAAGTAATTATGTGGCCCAATTTTGTTTCGGACAATTGGAATGCATATTACCTGTACACTGAATTTCCGCTCCATAATGTTCAGGGTCTGAAATTTGTCCCATTTTATAAACGGGGACAAGACCAAAAAATTATTACAGCGAATCTCAATCAAGGTCAAGGCAACAAAGTTGTTTATTCAAACAGCGATGTTAAAGAACGCAATCTGGCAAGCCTGGAAATTATAGAATTGGTAACATACCCCGCCAACTTAGCAAATATGCCTCAGTATGAAGTTATTAAATCCAACTGTCCTGTTGCCGGTTTGGAAATCCGCGTTGAAAATGCAGGGAAATCGCAGAATGCAGGATATTTGATAGTACGGAATCCCGATACAAAATTCGGCAATAAGGAAATCAAAAATCTGACAACCGAAAAACTTATCGACAATGCAATTGTAGGTATTGACTTTGGCAGTAATAACTCCTGCGCGCATTATACGCTCAAAAACAACACGACAGATGTTTTTCCCATAAAATTTGAAAATCACAGGTTAGTGTTGGTGGGCATTGATTCGACAAGCGGATTGACAGCCGTACAGGACGAATTACTGTTTTTCTCAAATGAACCGGATTTCAAAGGGCAAATTAAATCGTGGCTGCACGAACACGACGAGCGGTATGTCAAAAATAACGAAGACAAAGAAATTGCCGGCGGCGTTGCTATTAACGAAAAAAATATTCTCGTTAAGGAGATGGACAAAATTAAAATAAAAACACAGGCAGGCACGCTTCATTACAATATGA
>JAISXV010000118.1 GCA_031270335.1 Prevotellaceae bacterium
TGGCGTCCTATTAAAAAGATATGCATATAATTGGAGCCTCCTGTCGCTGCCGGATTATAATTTACCCTGCTCAAAAACTGTTGAGATAGCTGTATGTCATTTTGACCCGAGAGCAGCAAGGGCAAAAACATTACTATTAATATAAGTACTTTTTTCATTTTACGTAAACATTATCTTTTTATTTCTTTTTAGCAAAAAACTTGTTATTATCGGACTTGCCCAGGGCGCGATTTATTTTATCGCACATTGCTCTGGCTTCGTCAATTGTATCGTATCCGCCTACATAATACCTATATACTCCATTGGTGTATATTTCGTAAACATCCAGATTAAACAACTGTTTGATCTTGATAAAGTCTGAACTGCTCGGACTTGCCGGTTTCGTTGTTCCGGCTATCTGAATAGCGAAAGGCTTATTCTGGACGTTAGCGCCTGTTGCCGGTGGTGTTTGCGGCTGTGTTACTGTCTGCTGCGGATATTGCGCCTGTGTTTGCGGCGGATATTGCGGCGTATCTATTATTTGACGCACACCGGATGCATCAACCGATGATGTTATTGTCAATCGTGTATCGTACAGGGCTTCGCCTGTTGTTCCGATTACAGTAAATTCTGTCCTGCGGTTTGCCTGATAATCAGCGTCAGTTCTTTCGGGTTTGACGAGCAACATTGATTCTCCATATCCTTTTGATTGCAACCGTGATGGCGGGATTCCGCCTGTGTTAACAAGATAGGTTACAACTGAGGCAGCTCTCTTTTCAGACAGTGTCTGATTGGATTTCGTACTTCCCCTGCTATCGGTATGCGAACGGATTTGTATTATCAGCGTAGGATTCTTTTTCATCAAATCGACGAGTTTATTCAATTCAACGTATGACGCCGGAAGCAAATCCCATTTAGCCGTTTCGTACAAAATATTGTCGAGCCGTATATTTTGGGTAATTTTCTTCAATGCGATGTCCATATCTTGCCCGTTTGCCTTGCAAAATTCTATGCTCTGCTGAATTTCGCCAACTTGCAGAGTTTTAAAGTCGGCAAAAAATTCGTCGCCCTTGCCTACGGTTGCGTTCACCTTGTAAATTGCGTTTTCCTTGATGTCGCCGAAACGGTATTGACCTATGGCGTTGGTCTCTAAGAGTTTTATTGGTTGACCGTTCTCAAGAACTTCGATTTTGGCGCCAGCCAAAGGACCGAGTTGAACGACAGTCGATCTGTCCTGACTTTCTTCGAATCCCGTAACTATACCGGAAATATATGCGTCGCTGCTTTTCATCGGCAAATCCCAACCTTTCAGAGCGGCAAACCGTTCATTAATCGAATAATACGTCCGTGTAATCGGATTATAACGCACTACAGTAGTTGTCAATTCGTATGCCGATGAATCGGGTTCTATGTAAAATACGTAGTTTCCGTTTTCGTCGGATGTTAATTTTTCTACGACTTTACCGTCTTTTTTCACGTTAATCGCAACTCCCGGCATCGGTTGTTTGCTTACCGAATCGTAGATTTGACCCGAAGCGGTTAAAGCTGAAGGATAACCTTCGAAACGGAAAATATCGTCGTTATTTGCCGAACGGCGTGAACTGACCAGCATTCCTTCCGCAAAATCAAATTTTTCGATCAGATTCACATCATCATGAGGAGAGTTGAATGGCATTCCCAGATTGATTGCCGTTCCGTGCAGGTTACCGTCGATTTTCGACGCAAAAATGTCCATTCCACCGTATCCCGGATGCCCGTCGGACGAGAAGAACAGATATTCGCCTGCGACAAAGGGAAACATTTCGTTTCCGGATGTATTTACCTCACGACCAAGGTTTATCGGTTTACTCCATCCGTCGAAAGTCTTGTCGGTGTACCAGATATCCGATTTTCCGTATCCTCCTTCCATTATGGAGACAAAGTAAACTCTTTTGCCGTCGGGAGTAACGAACGGATGACCGATAGGCTCGCTACGGTTTTCAATTTTCAGTTTATCAATTTCTTTCCATTGATTGTTTTTGAACTCTGCAAAAAAGATGTAGCACTGTTCACTTTTTGCTTCGCCTGTACATTTTGTATAATAACCCAGATTGTTGACCGGGTCGTATGCAAATGTTCCTTCGTTTTGCCGGGCGCTTCCCTTATTCAGACCGATAACCGGTTCGCCCTTACCATAAGTGTTGTTAAACACAATGGACATATAAAATTTGGAGTACGGCAAACCTGTACGCGGGGAAATATTAACTTGTTGCCCTCCCGATTTACCGGCGACCTCGACAGGATTTCCCGTTGACGCATATATTAAATTATCGTTAAAATATGCGACGCCATATTCGCTGCCTCGAGTGTTCAAAGTCTCCATTGGTTGAAGTTTGAACTTGGGATTTTCCATGCGATGCGCTTTGGCATATTCGCAGGAAGCGATTTTAGCATCTACCAGTTTATTTTCGGGATTGGATCTTTTGAAGACCTCAAACTGTTTCTGAGCTTCGTCATATTTTGCCAGATTTAGGAGTACTTCTCCATACCCAAAATAAACATCAGGAAGCATATATCCTCCCTTTATAGCTTTAACATAATAAGGTTCAGCTCTTTCTGGCTGATTCATCCTTCTGTAACTTTCGGCTATACTGAAAGTTATATGACTCAAGATTTGAGGGTCAGTAATTTTGCTTTCAAGCATGCTATATTCCTGAATAGCTTCATAATACTTCCCTCCACTAAATGCTTTATCGGCTTTTTTGGTGTTTTGTCCAAGCATAACACCTGCAAGCAGGATAAAAGCAACCAACAATACAAAATTCTTTTTCATACGGACAACCATTTTCTTTAAATCAAGTGCAAGTATATACATTTTATTCGACTTACCTTTCATTTCTAATATCTTTTTTTTATCTTTTTTAACATTAACTTCAACCACAACTTCTAAAAAATGTAGCTGTGAAAAAACGTGCAAATTTATACATAAAATTTATATTTGCTATATTTTTTTGCAAAATTTAATATATAATGTTATATATCACTCTTTTTTAACACTATTTAATAGTGTATAACCTGACCTTACAGATAAAATTTTCATAATTACGTTCTTCTTATTCTGATTTTTAATGAATTTTCGACCGGTTTATCGCTTATCAAGATAAGATATCCGCCGCCGCCTGCGCCCGAAAGTTTCCATCCCGAGGCTTTCGATCGGTAGTATTCGATGTTTTCCAAAACTTTTTCATCGACCATTTTCGGAAACATCCGTATCTGCGCTTCAAACGATTTTCGTACGCTTGCAGCGAATTTTTCTGTATTGCGCGTCAGAATTGCGTTCCAACATTCGTCGGCGGCTTCGCTCAGAGCTTTGGCATTCGCCGTGTCGATGTAAGTTTCGGAGAGTACATTGTATTTCCCCGAACGCGGCGCAAGAGAAATCAGATGGATATGCTTTTCAAGCCAGTCGATTATGTCGTTGTCAAATACCGAACTGATTTTGGACGGCCAGTATTCTCCGTTGTAATCCAGCCTGTTAAGCCCGGGCATAATGATGCCGAGCGAATCCTGCGAGCCGCTTATTTCCGTTTTTCCGGGAGGATTTTCGTAGCAAAACAGTGTTTTAGCAAGTTTTTCCCTGTCGCCGACGGGAATATCCGTTTGCCAGAGTTCGATGGCTTTTTTTCTTGTGCTTGTGGACATTCCGCTACGATCATTGAAATCGTAATCGGGTTCTATCGAAATGGTTAACACCGGTCCGGAATAATATTTCGAGACATACGGCTGGTCGAGCCAACCGCCTGCCAAATCAATCCTGTACGGCATATTACATTCTTTCCGGAGCGCAGTCGTCGAACGAACCGGCAGGTTTCCGTGCGGAATCCTCTTGCTGACATGGTATTCGATGCCTAATTTTTTACACAGCGCTTCCTTTGCGGGAGTATGCCCGTCTTCGTTTACAAAAAATATATCCGGTTTAAGATCAAGGATATCATCTTCGAAATCGAGCAATCCGCTGCCTTTGTTGACAAAAGCGTGTTTAACGGCTTTCAGGGAACTCACCATGTACAACCTTTCCTGTTCGGTGTTGATTGTTTTTCGTCCTTTAAGTTCCGAAATCGTTGCGTCCGAACCAATTCCGACGTACAAATCACCCAAAGTCGCCGCCTCTTCAAAAAACGCCACATGTCCGCTGTGCAACATGTCATAACATCCACTAACAAATACTTTTTTAATCATATAGTTCTTTATCTTTTATCATTTCCAACTCTTAACTTTTAGTTCTTAACTCTTAGTTCTTAGTTCTTAGTTTATCCGGCCCATCCTTCGCGGTCTAAATTTCTGTAATTTATAGCTTCCGCCAGATGTCGCGGGAGAATATTTTCCGATTCGCCGAGGTCGGCAACAGTTCTCGACACCTTTAATATTCTGTCGTATGCCCTTGCCGACAAGCCCAACCGTTCGACAGCCATTTTGATAGTATTTTGACCGGCGACGTCCAGTTCGCAATATTTCCGTATCAAAGTAGTCTCCATCATTGCGTTACAATAGATACCCCGATGTTTTGTAAATCTTTTTTTCTGGATTTCACGGGCGGCTATTACCCTGTCTCTAATGGTATTGCTGTCTTCGGCGACCGATTTGTCCGAAAGTTTTTCGAACGGCACCGGAACCACTTCAATGTGTATATCAATACGGTCTAACAAAGGACCGGATATCCGCGACAGATACTTTTTTACGGCTCCTGCCGGACATACGCATTTCTTTTCCGGATGATTGTAAAAACCACATGGACAAGGATTCATCGAGGCTACCAGCATGAAGCTCGCAGGATATTCGATCGAAAATTTAGCTCTGGAAATCACTATTTTTCTTTCTTCCAAAGGTTGTCGCATCACTTCGAGTACGCTACGGCGAAATTCCGGCAATTCGTCCAGGAACAGAACTCCGTTGTGAGCAAGCGATATCTCTCCCGGCTGAGGGAACGATCCTCCGCCGACAAGGGCGACGTCCGAAATAGTGTGATGCGGTGAACGAAACGGACGTTGACATACTAATCCCGAATTTTTTTCGATTTTACCTGCAACAGAATGGATTTTAGTCGTTTCGAGCGCTTCGTGCAGGCTGAGCGGAGGAATAATTGAAGCCAAACGTTTTGCCAGCATTGTTTTTCCTGCTCCCGGCGGTCCTACCATTATTATATTGTGTCCACCGGCGGCGGCGACTTCCATTGCCCGTTTCACGTTCTCCTGCCCGCGGACGTCGGCAAAATCGGCGTCGTGTAATGAAATGTTTTTGTAAAATTCTTCTCTTGTATCTACAACTGTAGGTTCAATGTCATTTTTCCCGTTAAAGAAATCAACAACATCTCTGAGATTTGTGGCTCCATATACTTTCAGTTTATCGACAACGGCGGCTTCTTTCGCATTTTCTTTTGGAAGGATAAATCCCTCGAATCCCATTTCCCTTGCCATTATTGCTATCGGCAAAGCGCCTTTGATGGGTCGCAGTTCGCCGTCAAGTGCGAGTTCACCCATGATGATATACTTATTCAGGTTAGTATCAGGGATTTTTTCGTTAGCGGCAAGAAAACTTATCGCCAAAGGCAGGTCGTAAGCGGCTCCTTCTTTCTTGATATCTGCCGGCGCCATGTTGATGACTACTTTGTTCTGAGCCGTACTCAACTTATTCGTTCTAAGAGCAGTGAATATTCGTTGCACACTTTCTTTGACTGCATTGTCGGGCAAACCGACAAGACTGAAATTTACTCCTGTCGAAACGCTTGTTTCGATTGTTATCAGTGTGGAATTTATTCCGAAAACTGCGCTGCTGTAAACTTTAACTAATTTCATTTTTTTGTCTATTTACCTGAAGAACATGGAATTGAAGTTGTACCTTTCGATGAAGCATGTCCGAATGAGGGACAGGGTATGCTTTTATATTTTGAAGATTTTCTGCTGTCTCCGTCGCCGCATCCGAATATGAAGTTTATCCCGAATTGAAAGCTTGTGTATTTATGAGCAACGGGATTAAAAAACGCTAACAGATTATCGGTCATGGCATGGATATTAAAAGGTCCGAGCCTGACGCCAAGCCCTGCTCCGATATTCACGAACGAACTGTTGGTAACAGTATATGACAGAGCGCCGAAAACATGCGAAGTGTTGTCGGTAAGGGCAGTAGCCGTAAGCGCCCATGGAATACCTGCGGAACTGATTCCGGCATATCCGGTCAATCCCGCCCGCATGTAGTCTATAACAGGATAACTGGCTCCCGCCATAATTTCGGGAGAAAGCCACTGCGAAAACGCTCCGCCGGCGGTATAATTAAAGTTGATAGACGACTTCAATTCATCGGTCAAATCAGACCATGAGCCATATCCGGAAGTCGCTCCGGCATGGTGTACTGTCGATTTTTGATAAAGCTGGTGCGTGTTCGTATTCCATTTTATTATACCTATATTTAAAATGCTTGCAGAAATTTTCACTCCATTTTCGAGCGTTTTGTTTACGCCCAGATCTATTGCGCCTCCGACATTGACAGGATTGAAAAGAAAGTGTTTGACTTCAAATTCAGGTTCGTAACTGCTAACCGTTCCGTCGGAGGGATCTATTTCCATTGTTCCGGGCGCCGAGGCATGAATAAACAAATCGGATGTTAAATCCAGAGCATAGGTATTGGGATCTGTGTAAAACGACAGAGTATTGTTTGTGCTGTTTGCGCCGATTCGTCCGAACAGCAATTTTGCCCGCGCTCCCAGCCATAAGTTGTCGCCGAAATCATAAGCCACATTGAATCCGTATTCTCTGTAATACGACAGCGAAAGAGCCACCCCGGCAGAGATTGTTTTTCCGAGATACGGAGCGTTGCCTTTCAGCGCAAATTCGACCAAAGTGTTTGGAATCATTAATTTGGATGCGACTTTTTCGTTCATGGTAAACTGATAATACAAGTCTCCCGAACGGTATCCTATTGTCAGGATGTTCAGATTGATGTTCGACGAGATGATATTCTTTTTCTTGATTGTCGATAGGATTTTGTCGCTTTCGATGTATTCCTGACCGGCGCCCAGATCGTTGTACGAGATTGGTAATCCTGTTGCGAAAGAAAAGTTTCCCAATACCGGAAATCCTACGTTCCATTTACAGTCGGCGGCGACGGATGGATTCAGGAAGTTCGACTGTGTGACGTCGTGCATTTGATATAACGTCATGTTTTGTTGGGCGAAAATGCCGGAATATATACATAAAGCCGAAAAAACTGCTATTAATTTTCTTATCATAAATTTATAGTTAAATTTGTTTGAATTGCGAATCGTATTCCAAATTTGAGATTTACTCTGTTGGTTGATATTTGCAGTCCCGTCACTTTTACAGGATATATAATTGCTAAGTCCAGATACACCCGGCGGGCGCTTCGGAATTGTTCGACATTTGTTATTTTGCTTGGAGTTTCCGGCACTCTGACCTGCGTGTCTGTCAAATCAACAGTAAAATTTTCGGGTAGCCAGAAAAATGTTTTTTCTTCGTAATCATTTTTTGTATATACCTTTATATTTATCTTTGTACCCGACGGAAAATCTTTTGATTCGATAAAAAAGTGCGGCTCTATCCACTCAATTTTCTGTGAAGACGAATAATCTCCTATGTAAAAAGGATACGACTGTTCACCCATTTCAATAGGAGTTCCTTCAGGTATTTCGAGTTGATCCCAAAAATTTTCATAATACCGCAGGGAAGTAAATTCACCTATCGAAAGTGTTGTATCCGTTATGGGGATTGCAAGTTCATAGCCGGATTGAATCCTGTCCGGCAAGGAATCAATGTCGTAGCATGAGGTTAAGGTAATTGCGCAAATACTTAAAATCAATATTTGTCTGCATCTTTTTTTCTTTGACATCGGAGTAATCTGTTTCATTATCTCAAAATATTTTTTCGCAAAAGTAATACTTTTTTTCCAATAATCGCATACTTTTTTCTGATAAAAGAAGTAAAGTCTCTGAAAACCAGATTAATTATAGTGATTATTTTTTTTAGACCCGAAAGGTTTTTAAAAATCCTTGCAGGTCTAAAAAAACCGTTCCTAATGTGAGAATGTAAATACTTTGGCATGATTTTTGTGCATACACGCCGTCAATAATGTTATTTATTAACTGTATTTTATCTGATAATAAATGAAGAATAAAATTTTAATAATGTATGTTTTGTGTTTGTTTTTTACGGGATTACAGGCGCAAACAAATTGGACGATTACCGGACGGGTGGTAGAAGACGCCTCCGGCGAAGTGATGACAGATGTGAATGTTTTGCTGTACTCGCCGGATTCGACACTGATTACCGGCGTTTCGACCGACGCCGGCGGAATATTTTCGCTCAAGACAAGTCGAGGCGGAGATTGTTTTATTTCAATTACTTCGATAGGTTATTCTCAGCAAAGATTCGATTTAAGCCTGAGCGAAAACAACCGTAATGTGATTCATCCCGACATTTTACTCCGTCTGTCGGACGCCGAACTGTCGGAAGTCGAAGTAGTTGCCCGACGCCGGCAAATGATCTATAAACTCGACCGGAAAGTAATCGAAGCCTCAGGATATATTTCGGCGTCGGGAGGAACAGCCATTGATGTTCTTGAACAAACGCCTTCGGTAAGAGTCGATGCAAACGGAGAACTCACATTTCGTGGCAGTTCCGGATTCAAAGTGTATATCGACGGAAAGCCGACAATGGTGGACGGTAGCGCCGCTCTGGAACAAATTCCCGCCGGGCAAATCGAAAATATTGAAATCATCAGTACGCCTTCGGCTAAAAACGAAGCCGACGGAATCATCGGAATTATCAACGTAAACACCAAAAAACAAACAGCCGACGGCTGGAGCGGAATGATAAATGCAATGGGAAGCACTGTTGAATCGCGCAATATCGACTTCCTGATTGCGTATAAAAACAATAAAATCCGCTGGCAAACTTCGGGCGAAGCGTCACGAAGGTATCTTGTCAGCGATTTCGAGCAGCTGAAACATATCGACGTCGATGACACTCTGACCACTACGCAGGCAACCGGCGAACGGAAAAGTTTTGTCGATCTGTATGCTGTCCGCAGCAAATTAGACTTTTACAGAGGCAAAACCACGTGGACGACGGCGTTGGAATCGCGTTACCGGATACGTAACAGAGGCGGTCGTCTGCACTACGAAGATACGTATCGCTCGAACATTACCGGCGTGGAAACAGGCGCTTTGTACGATGGTTACGACTACGTCAGGCTGAACGATTTGACGTTTCGGGGCGACGTCGGCTTTGACCATCATTTTCCGGACGACGGGCATACTTTGACGGGTTCGTTTTTCGCTCTCTACGAGCATGATGCTATGGAATTTTTCTATACCGACCTGTTTGACGCCGACGGAAACAGGGCGCAGGGTCACCGTGCATGGGAATACGAATACCGGATGACGGCGCAGGGAAATCTTGATTATACGTTACCGTTCAACAACAAAACCGGCAAATTTGAAGCGGGATATTATTTTTTCACATATACCGAAGACGGCGATTACAAAGTCGATTTCTACAATCCGGCGCTCGACGTGTTCGAACGGCGCGACGATTTGTATAATAAGTACGTATTTCGCAGAGATATACATGCTTTATACTCCATGTTGTCGAATATGCGTTCCAAATTCAGCTATCAGATTGGATTACGGGGAGAATTTATTCATCGCAAATTAGAAAATAATGAGGCATGGGCGCGCCATGTTTGGGACAAGTTCGATTTGTTTCCTTCGGCACATCTTTCTTACACATTCGACAAAGGCAGTCACCTGAATCTGGGATACTCGCGCCGAATCACTCAACCTCAACTGTTTTACATGGAACCATACGTTGTGTATGTTGACTATTATACGGCTCAATGCGGCAATCCCAAAATCCGCCCTGAATACACCAATTCTGTCGAACTGTCGTACAACAGAACGTTTGGAGAACATTCAGCCTCAGCTACTCTGTTTCACCGGCGACGTACTGACAAAATCGAACGTGTGCGGGTTCCATATCATACAGGCGTCACTCTTGATTCGATTTCGAACGTGGGCGACGATTATGCCACCGGCGCAGAACTCGCAACAAATATACAGGTCTCGAAATGGTGGAACATGGATATCAACGGAAGCCTGTTCTACTATATCATTGCAAACGAGTATAAAATCGACGACGAAGAAAGCCTGAACTGGCAATTCGCGTTCAACAACAATTTCGACGTTGCAAAAAATACGCGCATGAGACTCGAAAGTTATTTCGTTGGTCCTTCGGTGAGTACTCAAGGACGGGTAGATGAGTTTTTTTACTTCAATTTTTCGGTACGCCAGCAGTTGCTTGGTCGTCGGCTGTCCGCCACATTGAATGTACGCGACGCTCTTGCTACCGCCAAATACGTGGATACAAAAAACGGCACGAACCTGGATTCGAAGACAATTATCTATCCGGCATCGCCTTTGATTACAGTGTCTCTGAGTTATGCGTTCAATAATTTCAAATCACAGAAAAAGGAAGAAAAAGCTACTCACGATTTGTTTGAAGGGACAAACAGATGAGTGGTTTCAGTTTTTTCGATAAAAAAATTGCAGTAATCTACAAAATTCGATGAAGCCAAAATATTCCTGTTTTTAATCAATTAACGGGCGCAAAGGTAAACAAATTTCTGCAAATACAATTACACACCTCCAATACAGGATGGCGGTTTTGTTTATAAGATTTTTTATTGTCGTGTGAAAATAAATTCATATCTTTGCGCCATTATTTCGCTTGTGAAGACAGAGATAAATTTCTTCTTAGACAGACGAAAATTTCTCTCTAAACAGAAATTTATTTCTCTCTAAACAAAAATAAATTTCTCACTAAGGAGAAATTTATCTCTTACAAGTGAGAAAAAAGATATAAAGTAAATAAATTATATTCAATTTTTTAAACGTTTGATACAATGAAATATAGAATTGTAAAAAGAGGTAATCCCTCTAATCCGGCAGCGCCGAAGAAACAGTATGCAAACGCAGTGAATGCAGGGAAGTTTACGCTGAAAAGTCTTGCGAAAGAGGTTTCGGGACGTTTGTCGCTTACTCGCAAAATTATAAACGGTTTGCAACAATTAGTTAATCATTTGAATGAACAACTATGCGAACGAGCAACAATAGAATTCACAGTTCAAGAATACAATAAAGATTATTTCAAAAAATAGAAAATCAATGGCTAAAAGGCGAATTGAACTTTAAAGAAGCAAACGATTTTTTGAAAAAATATTGACATCTATGACACCCGAGCAAAAAGCAAGAATAGAGATAGACAGGAAACTCGATAACGCAGGCTGGAAGGTTTGCGACCGTAACGAGTTTTCGGCTGCGGCGTCGGCTGTTGCTGTGCGCGAAAGCATCTTGCAGGGCAGACTGGAAGCGGATTATTTGCTGTTTATCAATGGGAAGGCTATTGGGGTTTTGGAGGCGAAAAAACCGGACGTTGATTTGGTGCAGGTGGCGGCGGCGCAAGCCGAAAACTATGCTAAGCGACTGCCCGACTGGTGTCCGTTTTGGCATAATCCGCTGAAATT
>JAISXV010000144.1 GCA_031270335.1 Prevotellaceae bacterium
AATACTGTTTACCTTTGCACTGCTTTTTGATAGCAAACGGGGCCTATAGCTCAGCTGGTTCAGAGCATCTGCCTTACAAGCAGAGGGTCATAGGTTCGAATCCTATTGGGCCCACGAAATTTTAAAGGATTTACAGTAAAATGTAAGTCCTTTTTTGATTTCGATCACCGGATTATCTCTGCCGAAGGAGGCGGATTATCTACGCCCCATTTTTTGTTTGGTTTGGCGCCCATGATGAGTGTCAATTTTCCACCGTTTTTGATATCATCGTGACTGAACCACGGTTTGTTCCATGTTGTTCCGTTGAGTGTCGCGGACTGGATGTATTTATTATCGGCTGAAGCATTGACGGCTTCGATTTCAAAGACAGCGCCATCGCCCAGATTCACTTTCGCACTATTAAAGACCGGACTGCCAATGTTGTATGTCGGCGAACCGGGCGTTACAGGATAAAATCCCATTTGGCTGAAAACGACAAAAGCCGTCATTCCTCCGCCGTCTTCATCGCCGGGAACGCCCATCAGATCGTTGCGAAACCACTGTTCGAGCAGGTTACGGATACGTTTCTGCGTACGCCACGGCTGTCCGGCATAGTTGTACAGATAAGGTATGTGCAGCGAAGGTTCGTTTGCCATCGAAAACATGCCGACATTTCCCGTGTGGTCGGGCAGAGTGTTGTAAAATTCCCATCGCGACATTCCGTAAGGCGTGTTATACATATCTTCGAGCGCAGCCGTAAACGCCTCATTTCCTCCGAGCAGGGCAATCAGATCGCCGATATTGTGCTGCACGTCCCAGCGGTATATGTACCCGTTGTTTTCGTCGTAATAGTCGCGTGCTCCCGGTCCGCCCGATATACGGTAATCAAGGTTTGCGATGAAGTTTCCGTCTTTATCTTTCGGATGGAAAAATCCGGTTGCAGGGTTGAAGATATTACGGAAATTATACGAACAGCGGAGAAAACGGGCGGCTTCGTCGGTTTTTCCCAAGGCTTTCGCCAAAATCGACAGACACCAGTGGTCATACGATGTGCCGAGTGTAACAGCAACAGGCTGACGTTTTTCCCACGAATGGACGCCGCGTACCGTCTCCGTTTCGCCGGGTTTCAAGGCCGGGAAATATCCGTTTTTCTTATAAAAATCGTCTAATTCGCCGGCTGGAATGTCCGACCATGGAATGAGCGACCGTTCCTCAATAGCTCCTTTACAGGCATTGTAAGCTTTCGCCAAATCAAAATCACGCACACCTTTGACATAAGCATCGGCAACCATGGCTACGCCGTGATTGGAATTCATGCCTCGCGAATCGCCCTGCACGCCGGGAAAAGTTGGCATCCAATGCGTTGACGACTGCTCTGCCATCAGGATATACGAACGGATAATGTCGTTTTCCGTCTGACGGTTTATCAGCAGGCGAAGCGGATGAGCAGCACGGTAAGTATCCCATATCCAGTCGTCTGTGTAGAACGGACGACCTTCGTCGTTATGCACCTTATTGTCGAACCCGCTATAATAGCGTCCATCTTCGCTGAGCATAACCGGACGCTCGTAAACGCGGTATAGCGAAGTGTAAAAGATTGTTTTGTCGTTCTCCGTTCCGCCTTCGACTTTGATTTTACCAAGAGCGTCGTTCCATATCCGGCGACCCGCAGAGGCAACAGCGTCAATATCATAACCCTGAATCTCACGTTCGAGGTTTTTCTTCGCCTGTTCCACGCTGATAAACGAAATGCCGTAACGCAATCGCAGTTTGGTCGTACTTGCCGGATAGGTCGCCACAAATGTATTGTTCTCCATAACAAAGGTTTTAGCAGGCGCTACGTCCGTTTCGGCATAAAAATAGACATTCGTCGCTCTGCCAATAGGTTGGAACCCGCTGATGACATGTCCGTCTGCTTCTAATTTGCCGCGGATACTGAAAATCAGGCAGGGAGCGTTTTCCGACGACGGAAAATCAAGGCTGTAAACTGCGCTTTGATGCGAGGGCGCATAATCCACGCTTATATCCGTTTCGTCGAAGTAAACGCTATAGCGATAAGGCGTTACCTTTTCGCGGTCGTAGCTGAACGACACAACCGGCAGAGAGCCGTCCGTATTTCCCGAATGAAAACCGGGCATGAAATTCAGCGCCGAAACGCTGCGGTGATTCGTCACTGTCAACGGTAATCCGCCCAGTCGGTTTCCCGTAAAGTCCGGGCGAACGGGATACACGCGCATCATACTGTTCGGGAGATGCACTGTCGGATATGTCGGGACCAGTATATGGCTGATATTCCCGATATAAGGGTTCACATAATCGACCGGCTCACGGACGGTCGCGTTGTCTTGAGAGTATAAGCTCATTAAAGACGCCAATGTCATTATCAAGACCGAAAAAGTACGTTTTGTTCTCATTGCATCATTAAATTATTTGTACGATTATTCCGATATCCAAAATATCCGGCAGATTGGACATATTCCGGTGATAAGTGAATGATTTTGTTCACTTTACCTTGTCGATATGCGTTTTAAGTTGTGAAAAAGTGTTTTCTATCGTTCCCATGTTGCCGATGGAGACATGTTTACCTTGTTGCCGGTAATATTCGGCGACGGGCGCAGTCTGTTCGTTATAGACTTTGATTCTGTTTTTGATTATTGCCTGATCGGAATCGTCGGCTCGTCCCGAACTTTGACCTCTCAATAATATTCGTGCGATAAGTTCCTCTTCTTCAACTTCGAGAGTAGTCATCAACGCAATATTCAACGATTCTTTCTGCAACATTTCGTCCAGCGATTTTGCCTGTTCCACTGTTCGCGGAAAACCGTCGAAGATAAATCCCGCAGCCGTTTTGTTGTTATTCAGATTTTCGCGAATAAGTTCGATAACTATTTTGTCGGGAACTAATTCGCCTTTTTCTATCAGACTTTTTACTTCCTGTCCGAGCGGGGAATTTTTTTTCATTTCCGCACGCAAAATGTCGCCGGTCGAAAGATGAACCAAATTATATGTTTCGACTAATTTTGCTGCCTGTGTACCTTTTCCTGCTCCCGGAGGACCAAATAATACTATGTTAAACATTTTCAGATTTTTATTGCAATTTTACTAATTTATATATTTCAGAATAATTTCGTCCTAATCCATTATAATCCAATCCATAACCTACGATAAACTCATTAGGCACAATTATACCCGTGTAATCGAGTTTGATATCTTTTACGTATGCATCGGGTTTAAACAGCATGGTTGCGATTTTCAACTGTTTAGGCTTGTATTTTAATATTGCGCCAACAAGGTGTTCCATTGTTATTCCGGTATCGACGATATCTTCCAGAATGATAACCGTTTTACCTGTCAAATCAAAATTCAGCCCGATAAGTTCCTTAATCTCCCCTTTTGACGACAGCCCATCATAAGAACTTAATTTAATGAAACTTAACAGACAGTCAGATGTAATATATTTCATCAAATCCGAAGTAAACATGAACGCTCCGTTCAGGATGCTCAAAAACACGGGCAAATCTTCGTTTTTAATGTCATTATTAATTTGTTCGGCGACATTTTTCACTGCTTTCGTTATTTCCTGCGATGAAATATATTTGCTGAAAACCTTGTCGTACAGAGTTATTTGTTCCATAATAATTATCTTTCATTATAAACGCCAAACTCGGTGATTCCGGGGGCGTCCGAAAACCCGTCTATCAACAATCGCACTTTACTTCCCCATATTTTGTTGAACCGGTGTATCTTAATCCGGTTTGAGTTTGTTCCGGTCAATATCGGACGCCATTCGTTGTTAGAAAAATATTCGAGACGGTAGTTTACGATTCGATTCTGACCTTCCGGCTCGGTGATAACCACCATGTTAAATTCGCAGTCGCCTCCGGACAGCGTTACTTCAAACCATGGTTTTTCGACCGAAGGATGCGAAGACCACCAGGTATTGAATCTGTCGTCGTTGGCAAAATCCATTATACCCATGTCGTGTCCCCAACTGGATTCGACAGGTTTGTTTTTTGCTATGTTCGACGATATTATTGGTCGTTCGGCAGAGGCGATTTTATCTGCAGCGCCCTCGTTTTTCCACAATTTGCCGATTTCTTTCAACGCTTCCAGAGCATTGTCGTCCATCAGTCCGTCACGGTTAGGAGCCACATTCAGAAGGAAATTGCAATATGCTTTGTTGAGAGGAATGAGGCTTTTTGTAACTATATCGTTGGGCGATTTTACGGGTTTGCCGGGAAAATTTTCTTTCCAAAACCAAGTATCCTGAATCAGATAACACGAAAGCGCCGGAAGTTTGTTGGCATTCGAAATACGTTGTCCGGCTCCCTGTTCATACGATTTGATATCGGTGTAGAACAGCGCTTCGGCAGGATATTTCGCTGCATTGAGATCCATCAGCAGGCAATTGGGTTGCAAGGATTTTACCAACAGATAAATGTCTTCGAACGGGATTTCGTCGTACGAAATTCGCGACCATGGAGCATCCCAGCCGTCGATGACAAGCGCGGTGATTTCTCCGTAATTGGTCAGCAGCTCGGTTATCTGGCTTTTAACAAAGTTAATATGGTCTGTTTTAATCGTGTTCGGACGAAGACGATGATGAATGTCGAGTATCGAATAGTAAAGCATAACTTTCAATCCCTCTTTTCTGAACGCCTCGACGTATTCCTTTACTACATCTTTACTGTACGGACTGTTCATGACGTTATAACCCGTAGTTTTTGTGTCCCAGATACAAAAACCGCTGTGATGTTTTGTAGTAAGACATCCATAAGACATGTTCGCCGATTTTGCGGCTTTTGCCCACTGCGAACAGTCTAATTTTGCCGGATTAAAAACCGAAGGCGAAGCGTCGGGGGCAGCCCAGTCTTCCGACAAATATGTTGACATGTTATAGCATATAAACAAGCCAAATCGCAGATTGACAAACTCCTGCTGAAGCTGTTCCAGACTTTTTGTCTGAGCGCCGGATACAAAAGCGTAAAAAACAAATAAATTTGTAAGTAAAAATAATTTTTGCAATTTCATCATCATATTAACTTTAACTTGATTAATTTTGTTCCTGTCTTTCGTTGTAAACGCCAAACTCGGTGATTCCGGGAGCGCTCGAAAATTTGTCGATTAACAATCGCACTTTACTTCCCCATATTTTGTTGAACCGGTGTATCTTAATCCGGTTTGAGTTTGTTCCGGTCAATATCGGACGCCATTCGTTGTTTGAAAAATATTCGAGACGGTAGTTTACGATTCGATTCTGACCTTCCGGCTCGGTGATAACCACCATGTTAAATTCGCTGTCGCCACCCGAAAGCGTAACTTCGAACCATGGTTTTTCGATCGAAGGATGCGATGACCACCAGGTGTTGAATCTGTCGTCGTTGGCAAAATCCATGATACCCATGTCGTGTCCCCAACTGGAATCAACAGGTTTGTTTTTTGCTATGTTCGACGATATTATTGGTCGTTCGGCAGAGGCGATTTTATCTACGGCTCCCACATTTTTCCATAATTTGCCGATTTCTTTCAATGCTTCCAAGGCATTGTCGTCCATCAGTCCGTCACGGTTAGGCGCTACATTCAGAATGAAGTTGCAATATGCCTTGTTGAAAGGAATAATGCTTTTTGTAACTATATCTTCGGGCGACTTTACGGGTTTGTTGGGAAAATTTTCTTTCCAGAACCAAGTGTCCTGAATCAGATAACACGAAAGCGCCGGAAGTTTGTTAGCGTTCGAAATGCGTTGTCCGGCGCCCTGTTCATACGATTTGATATCGGTGTAAAACAGCGCTTCGGCAGGATATTTTGCGGCATTGAGATCCATCAACAGGCAATTGGGTTGCAGCGATTTTACCAGCAGGTAAATGTCTTCAAACGGAATTTCGTCGTACGAAATTCGCGACCATGGAGCGTCCCAGCCGTCGATGACAAGCGCAGTGATTTCTCCGTAATTAGTCAGCAGTTCGGTTATTTGGCTTTTAACGAGATTAATATGCTCTGCTTTAATCATGTTCGGACGAAGGCGGTGATGAGTGTCAAGTATCGAATAGTAAAACATCACTTTCAATCCTTCTTTTCGGAACGCCTCAACATATTCCTTTACTACATCTTTATTGTACGGGCTGTTCATGACGTTATAACCCGTAGTTTTTGTGTCCCAGATACAAAAACCGCTGTGATGTTTTGTAGTAAGACATCCATAAGACATGTTCGCCGACTTTGCGGCTTTTGCCCATTGCGAACAATCTAATTTTGTCGGATTAAAAATCGAAGGCGAAGCGTCGGGATCAGCCCAATCCTCCGGCGTGTAGGTGGGAATGTTGTAATGTATAAACATTCCGAAACGTAAATCGACAAACTCCTGTTGAAGTTGTTCCAGGCTCTTTGGCTGAGCAACGGAAATGTAAGCGAACAAAATAAATAAGCTCGTGAATAATAGTACCTTTTGTAGTTTCATTTGTATTAAATTTATTAACATTATTAATCTAAAAAACGGTTCAAAGATAGATATTTTCTTTAATATGAACAAATCTATTTTCCGAAACGGTACGACAGACTTAATTGCGGGCTGTAGCCGAGGGTTTCGTGATGATAAAAAGCAAAATCAAGACCGAGTCTCTTTTTGGCAATCCAACCCACTCCAAAACAGATTTCTACGGGATTAAACGAAACTCCCGACCGTAAACTCATGCTTTTGAACAACGAATAATCTATCCCGAATCGCGGAGATACGTCATCATATCTTTCTTTCTCAACCTCAGCTGTTAACATCAGTTTTCCGGATATTTTGTAACCTGCTCCTATTTCAAATATTACAGGAACAGGGTCTTCGTATCTCGAATTAAGTTTGGCAAAGGTTGGGTTGAAAACATGCGCCCCAATAAACAGGTTGTCCAACGGTTCGGCAATCAGTCCCACTTCGCCGGTAAAAGTATAAAAATCAGGATATCCCGACATGAAATTCAATAAATGATAATTGAACTGTACGCCCAACGACAGTCGTTTTGCAAGTTTTTTGCCGTATCCTATTCCGATTCTTGTTTCTCCATAGTCGTCGATACCGGTATGCGCAATGTTGAACCCGAAAGTTCCGGTCAGCGCAGGAAGGACAAATGCTCCGGCGCTGGTTCCTAACTGGCTCATGGCAAATCTGTTCTCATAATGTAATCCGGCGCCGGCGTTTTCGATAGACGCCAATGCCGCCTGATTGTTGTAAACCGACCAGATATCAACATTTAACAGTCCGTTTCTGCCCATACCCGCCGCTTTCGCCCCTTTCGGAAAAAGATACAATCCTCCGTCGGCGTATAATGTCGCTTGTACACAGATGAATATACAAAACAAACATATTAAATTCAGCCTCTTAGAAACAATCGCTATCATGAAATTTTTCTGCAAAAGTACAAAAAGTTATTCAATCCATTATTAAAAAGAAAAATATTTTCTTCTGTTCATATACTAATTAGTATTTGCCCGAAACTCACAATGTCCAAAGCTACACAATAATGCGACAATCAAATTGCACCATATTCAAACCTTTTCTTTTTACCACAAAAAGATGTGGTTCGAAAAAAAGAGAATTGCCTCACAGCGACCGTGAGGCAATTCTCAATTTTCAATTCTCAATTTTCAATTCTCAATTCTCAATTCTCAATACAAACGTATATCTTCCTGCTTCCGCCTGAAAAAATAACCCCATACCCTCTTTTTGTATCGTTCATTTGTGTAATCAGCAGCAAAACTTCAATTGCCGTATAAAAAATTTTTCAAAAAATTCATATTGTCAATCAGACGTTTGACTACAAAAAAGATTGTTTTAACAATTTTTTTTTACGTTTTGTTTGGTTCGTATTAAAAATTTGTTATACCTTTGTCACATTATTAGCAAAAAGGACGATTAGATATGTAAAAGTTTGAAAATTATGGTCGGAATTTTAGACATAGCAGGATACGGAAGTAGCAAAAAATACGGAATGAGAGAAGAAAAAATGTATGTTTTTTCTTCGGAAAACTCTGTTTTTGAAAAGTTTGGTACGATTTTTGCAGAGAGAGAGAGAGAGAGAGAGAGAGAGAGAGAGAGAGAGAGAGAGAGAGAGAGAGAGAGAGAGAGAGAGAGAGAGAGAGAGAGAGAGAGAGAGAGAGAGA
>JAISXV010000102.1 GCA_031270335.1 Prevotellaceae bacterium
ATGTAACCTTTTTTGACCCTGTTGCCCGTTTCGCCGGGATGATCGTTCAGATAAGTGATCGAATCGCCGATGGCTATCCATTTGACCGTAACGGGCGGCATCCAACACAGGTAAAGTGCAGCGATTGAAATCAATAATACTATAAATCGTTTGTTCATTGCTATTATAATTAATTTTTTTATGTTCATTGTAAAATAATCCGTATAAAAGGGAAAAAAGCAGCGCATGTAAAATCAACATGTACGCCCGTCTTGGCGAACCGGAAAAGGCGTATTTGTGGAAGCCGTGGCTTGCGCATTACAGCCCCCGACATAGCTTACACACTGGATATGGGAACGACAAAAACCGACGAAGACTTCATATATGTCCATAATCAATTCTGTAAATTCTGCTCCAATTGGACTGTGTCGTGTCTGAAGAAGTTAAAGCTTCGTGTTGCCTCGTATTTAATATAATCCCATCTCAATATTATTGCCATTATCAGAGCGATAGCAAGTACGATGAACAGTTTGACATTTAGCGGTAACTGTTTAAATTTTCTTGTCATACCTTATATTCAGCTATCAAACTGTTGAGACTTGCCAGACCAGCTTCGAAATTTACTCCAAAACGATTGTCGGTAGCGGCTTCTTTGGTGCGGGCAATGCTTGCAACCGTGAATTGTACGGCAATGGCGTTTGCCGCCGCCAAGGTGCGACCGTCAAGCAAGGCTGCAACCAAAGCGCTCGCAAACACGTCGCCCGTGCCGTGATACATCGGCTCGATACGTGTTTCGCTTGTGTATGAAAATTCGCCCGTATTCGTATCATAACTTGCCGAACCTAACTGTATCCCGTCATAACTTACGCCCGTAACTACGACATATTTCGGTCCAAGCGACGCAAGAGAACGCAGAATGTGTTCAATTTCTTCACGTGTATGCGGACCGTCGTGATAAGGCTCGTCGAGCAACAGTGCCGCTTCGGTGAGATTTGGGACTATCACGTCCGCTTGTCGGCAAAGTTTGCGCATCCCGTCCGGAAAATTCGGCGGAAATATCGAATACAGTTTGCCGTAATCTGCCATCACCGGGTCAACGACAACTAATACACCTTCTTTTTTCAGCATGTCGAAAATCGTCGAAACGATATTGATCTGTTCGAACGACCCCAGAAAACCTGTGTAGATAGCGTCAAATTCAAGTCCAAGACCATGCCAGTGATTCACTACCGGCAAAATATCCTGTGTGAGGTCGCGGTAGGTAAAACCCGTGAAACCTCCTGTGTGAGTGGATAATACTGCTGTCGGCAAGACGGTTGTTTCGATGCCTGCCGCCGATATAATGGGCAATGCCACAGTGAGCGAACATCTGCCGAAGCAGGAAATGTCATGTATCGCCAATACTCTTTTTTGTCTTTGCATATCAAAATTTTATATCAAAATAATGCCGCAAAGATATGACAAATGTGGTAAATATACAAATGAATTTTTTGACAAAACAAATTCATTGTGGATAAAATAACGCCTATAGGCGTTCCTCTTTTTTCATTTTGCTCGGAAAAGGGTCACTTTGCGGGAAAAAAGCAAAATTTTTCAGATTTTAAAATTATGCTTAAATTTGTATCTGATATTTAAGTTATATAGTTATGACAGATAATGGTTTACTTCTTATAATTGACGCCCAGTACGATTTTTGTGAGGCGAGCGGTTCATTATATGTTCCGGGAGCCGGGAAAGATATGGAACGATTGGCGTCGTTTATTAAAGATGGTGGAAAAAAATTCAGGGACATTGTCTTTTCACAAGACACTCATCAGGTTATAGATATTTCGCATCCTGCTTTCTGGACGAATAAAGAAGGCAAGAATCCCGCTCCGTTCACGCGTATAACCGTCGAAGATATTGAAAATGACGTATGGAAGCCTTTTTTCGGAAAAGAATCCGGTGTGAAATACTTGAAAGAGTTGGACAAACAAGGCGAATTTCCTCACGTGATATGGCCCGAACATTGTATCGAAGGAAGCAAAGGCGCTGCAATTGTGGATGTTGTCATGGAAGCAGTGAAAGACTGGGAGCGTCCCCGTAACAAATCACACAAAGTCATCCAAAAAGGAAAAAGCCCATATACCGAACATTTCGGGATAATGCAAGCCAATGTGCCGCTAGATTATGATAGTGACACACAGCTTAATATATCTCTTTTGGATTCATTTATCGACTACGATACGATATATATCGCCGGAGAAGCGCAAAGCCACTGCGTTGCCAATACAGTGAAACAACTGCTTGTATATCCGGGTATTGCCGATAAAATCATTATTCTGAAAAACTGCATGTCGCCGGTCGCAGGGTTCGAACATCTTGCCGACGGCATATATAGTCAACTTAAATCAAAACAATTTATAGAAGTATGATGCTAAGAATATTGAAATATCATTGGAGAGCTATTCTGTGGATTGCAGTCATTGTATTTGCCTGTCTTACGCCGGGAGAGAAACTTCCCGGAGTATCATTCTTTGACAAGATACCTTTTTTCGATAAGATAGTGCATTTTGCAATGTATTTCATATTTGCGCTTTTTCTGATGTCTGGATTTTCGAGACAATACGGAAAAACATCGACCAAAGCGTATATTTTCAGCTTTATTCCGGCTTTTTTGCTGGGTGTTCTGATAGAATTTATTCAGGAAAAAGTCGGACGAAGTTACGACATATACGATATGACTGCCAATACGGTAGGCATAATAGTTTCATTATTATTGTTTAACCCTATTAAATGGATACTTCGGAACATTCTATAGACAAGGATAAACTTGATGCTCTGTTTGTTGAAGGCAGAAGTCTGAAACAGTGGATAAAAGACAATCAAATTGGGATATATACCACAATAATATTCCATTTGGTGATTTTTCTTGCTATGGCGCTCAACGAAATACGCACGCTTACAATGCCGCCGAAATCAATAGAACTGGTTTTCCAGGATTTTGAAAAGGAGCCGGAAATCACTCCTGTAGATGAACAGAAAAAAATCGAAGAAGAACTCAACAAGATGTTGCGTGAAATGCCTAATTCCGATGTCAGATTGCCGAATCTCACCATGAATGCGGCTGCTCAAGGAAGCGAATCGGGTAGGGGACAAGGCTCTGTTTCGTTTTTTTCGAACCGCAACTCGTCGTCGATACGCGAAGAAAGAGAGAAAAAAGAAAAAGTGCAGGAGAAAAATAAAAATACCGGCGTCGATGATATACGGACAGACGAATCGACTCCGGACGGCGAAGAAAGTCAAGCGTATAAAGGACCTTCCATCGTGTCGTACTATCTTGAAGGCAGAACGGCCATTCATCTTCCCGTTCCTGCGTACAAATGCCTCAACGGAGGCGACGTTACCGTGTTGATTGAAGTCAATAATTTAGGATATGTTATTGGCGCCGAAATAGATAAACGAAATTCGCACAATGATGACTGTTTGCACCGGGCAGCTATCGACGCCGCCGAAAGAGCACGTTTCTCTACATTGCAAAAATCGGGAAATCAAAAAGGAAATATTGTATATCGTTTTGTGCCACAATAAAATAATTATGATATGCAATTGAATTTACCGACATTCGACCACAAGATTAAAAAATTGGAAAAAGGATATATGATTTTCGACCCTGTCCGCAGCAAATATGTCGCTTTGACGCCCGAAGAATGGGTGCGGCAAAACTTTTTACAATATCTGATTCAAGTGAAAAAAATGCCGAAAAATCTGATACGCGTCGAAATGTCGCTCGAATTGAACGGTTTGGCAAAACGAAGCGATATTGTTGTACACAACCGGCAGGGAAATCCTTTACTTGCAGTGGAATGTAAAGCCTCGACAGTGAAAATCACACAATCGGTATTCGAACAGTTAGCTCGATATAACCTGCTGCTTCATGTGCCGTATTTAGTGGTGACCAACGGGTTAACCCATTTTTTCTGCAAATTCTCGGAAACTGAACAGCAATATCTGTTTCTGGAAGATATTCCGGAATATGACATGCTTTGAATTTAGTGATATATTGTTATTTTTAATCATGTTGCAATATTTTTTATTCTATTTTCAAAACTTTGATTAATTTTGCCGCCCTAAAATATTATTGCATAGTCCAAAATGACACAAGAAGAACTTTTTAAAAAATTGATTGCGCACTGTAAAGAATATGGATACATTTTCCCGTCGAGCGAGATATACGACGGACTTGGAGCCGTTTACGATTACGGACAGAACGGTGTGGAACTGAAGAACAACATTAAACGCTACTGGTGGGAAGCGATGGTCAAAATGCACGAAAACATCGTTGGCATTGATTCCGCGATTTTTATGCACCCGAAAATCTGGGAAGCTTCCGGACATGTAGGCGCTTTTAACGACCCTCTAATCGACAATAAAGATTCGAAAAAACGTTATCGCGCTGACGTCCTGATTGAAGAATACATCGCAAAATTAGAAGAAAAAACCGAAAAGGAAGTCGCAAAAGGAAAGAAAAAATTCGGCGATTTGTTCGACGAAACCCAGTTTCGGGCAACGAATCCCAACGTTCTCCGTAACGCCGAAAAAATCGAAGAAGTAAAAAGCAGGATGAAAACCGCTCTCAACTCCGGAGATTTGAATCAGTTACGCGACCTCATCATCGACTGCGAGATAGCATGTCCGATATCCGGAACGCGGAACTGGACGGAAGTACGGCAGTTTAACCTGATGTTTTCGACGCAGATGGGTTCGGTGAGCAACGACACAAACCAGATATATCTTCGTCCCGAAACGGCTCAGGGAATATTCGTTAACTTCCTCAACGTCCAGAAAACAGGGCGGATGAAGATACCGTTTGGCATTGCTCAAATTGGTAAAGCGTTTAGAAACGAAATCGTTGCACGGCAGTTTATCTTCCGTATGCGTGAGTTCGAACAGATGGAAATGCAGTTTTTTGTTCGTCCCGGCGAAGAGATGAAATGGTACGAATATTGGAAAAGCGTCCGTATGGAATGGCATCGTTCTCTGGGTTTTGGCGACGAAAAATATCGTTTTCACGACCACGACAAACTTGCTCATTACGCAAACGCCGCCGCCGACGTCGAATTTAATTTCCCGTTCGGGTTTAAGGAAGTCGAAGGAATACATTCGCGTACGGATTTCGATTTGGGTAATCATCAGAAATTCTCGGGTAAAAAAATCCAGTATTTCGATCCCGACGCCAACGAAAGTTATGTACCTTACGTTGTGGAAACTTCAATCGGCGTTGACCGTACAGTGTTGCTGGTTCTTTCGGCTGCATACGCCGAAGAGACTGTCACTAAGGAAAATGGCGAAACCGACGAAAGAGTCGTTTTGCGTATTCCGCCAATACTTGCGCCCGTAAAATTTGCGGTATTGCCTTTGGTCAAAAAGGACGGTCTTCCCGAAAAAGCAAAGGAAATCATGAACATGCTGAAATTCGACTACAACAGCCAGTACGACGAAAAAGACACTATCGGCAAACGGTATCGCCGTCAGGACGCTATCGGCACGCCTTTCTGCATAACTATCGACAATCAGACGCTTGACGATGATACAGTTACAATACGCTATCGCGACACAATGGCTCAGGAACGTGTTCCCGTTGCATCGCTTTCGTCTGTTTTGGACAAGCTGGTGAATATGAAATATACATTACAAAATTTAGAATTAAAAATTAATAAATATCAATAAATTGAAAAGTATTTTTAGACTGTTATTTGCCATTATTCTTTTGTTTTCGACTTTTGCCGGTTTTGCTCAAAAGTTCGAAAACGCCGATATGGCGTTAAACAAGTATCGCAGACTGCTTAATCTTATAAGCATGTATTATATTGATACGGTGAATCAACAGCAAATTGTCGAAAAAGCGATAGTTAGCACGTTGAAAACTCTTGACCCCCATTCGTATTATATTTCCAAAGAGGAATATAAAGCGATGTCGGAACCTTTGGAAGGCAATTTCGACGGAATCGGCATCGAATTTAATATCCTGGAAGATACATTGATAGTGGTATCTCCGCTGTCGGGAGGTCCTTCGGAGAAAGTGGGCTTGATGAGCGGCGACCGTATAATCACGGTTGACGGTAAGAGCATTACCAACATAAATCTCACAATCGAAAAAGTACATTCGTTGCTCAGAGGTCCGAAAGGAAGCAAGATAGCCGTATCCATAAAACGCGGCAGTTCCGTCATGGATTACGAAATAGTGCGCGACAAGATTCCTATCAACAGTGTCGATGCTGCCTACGAAATCAAACCGGGGCTTGCATATCTCAAATTAAGCCGTTTTGCGAAAAGTTCCATGCACGAAATCGAAGACGCTTTTGCCAAATTCGGAAACCCTCAATCGTTGATTTTGGATTTAAGAAACAACGGCGGAGGTTTTATGAACATTGCAAACGCTTTGGCTGACCAGTTTTTCGACAAAGGAAAACTTTTGGTATATACCGAGGGGAGGTTTTTTCCGACTCAAAAGGAGTTATCTACTGACGCCGGACTTTTCAAAAAAGGAAATCTCGTAGTTCTAATCGACGAGGCGTCGGCGTCGGCAAGCGAGATTGTCTCCGGCGCAATTCAGGATTTGGACAGAGGAATCATTATCGGACGACGTTCGTTCGGAAAAGGATTGGTACAGACCGAATTTCCTATGGGCGACGGGTCTGCTGTTCGTCTGACTATTGCAAGATACCACACTCCTTCGGGTCGTGCAATTCAATCGCCTTACGAAAAAGGCAAAGCAGAACAGTATTATAAAAATCTCAGCGCCAGAGTTTCGGCGGAGGCTTTCAGCGCCGACAGTATCGTGTTTCCCGATTCGTTGAAGTACAGCACATTGGTAAACAAACGCGTCGTATATGGCGGCGGCGGAATTATGCCCGATATTTACATTCCCTTAGATACATCGAAATATTCGACATATCGCGGCGAATTGAACCGTAAAAATGTTATCTTTCAGTTTATTTCGACGTATATTGACAAAAACAGAAAATCGCTTCATGAGAAATATAAAACATTCGATGCATTCAATAAATCCTTTATCGTGAACGACAATTTGTTCGACGAAATGGTTGCTTTCGGCGAAAAAAATGGCGTCCCAAAAGATGAAAAAGGGATACAAATATCGGGCGATTTTATCAAACAGTACATGAAAGCGCTCATTGCCCGTAACCTGTTTGACGATTCCTCTTATTTCAAAATAATCAATCAGGGTGACCGTGTGTACGAAAAAGCTATCGAAGTGATGAACAATTGGAATAAATACAGTAAAGAATTGAAAATTGATTAGGAATTTATTTCGAATCTTTTACTCTAACAAAAAAAACGCCTCTTACGAGGCGTTTTTTATTAAATATCAGGAAAAATGATGATTTTACTTTAATGATTTAACTATAGCCTCAAATGCTTGAGGGTGATTCATTGCGAGGTCTGCTAATACCTTACGGTTCAATTCGATATTGTTAGCCGGCAGTTTGCCGATAAATTTCGAATATGTCAATCCATACTGGCGCACTGCCGCGTTAATACGCTGTATCCACAGAGAGCGGAAACTGCGTTTTTTTGCTTTACGGTCACGGTACGCGTAGGTTAGACCCTTTTCGTACGTGTTTTTTGCGACCGTCCACACATTGGCTCGAGCCAAAAAATAACCTCTTGTCTGTTTTAAAATTTTCTTTCTTCTTGCTCTTGAAGCAACTGAATTTACTGATCTTGGCATAATTTTACTATTTTTTTGGAGCAGGCGACTTCGTTTTTATTGAAATTCTTTAATGTGCCTTGCTTCCGGGTTAAAACTAAAAAAACTCTTAAATAATTATACAATATAATTTTACATTACCAACAATTTCTTAACGCGTGACTTATCGGCGTCGGAAATGACTCCAAAATACGTCAGATTACGTTTTTGTTTTGTTGTCTTCTTTGTTAAAATATGCCTTTTATAGGCATGTTTGCGCTTAATCTTTCCTGTTCCGGTTACATCAAAGCGCTTTTTAGCACCGGAATTTGTCTTCATTTTTGGCATCTTCTTAAAATATTAATTTATTAATCCTGATATTCATTTCTTTTTTGGTTTTGGTACGAGAATAATAGTCATACGTTTACCTTCTAATTTGGGCATAAATTCGATTTTGCCCACATCTTCCAAATCGTTTGCTAAACGAAGGAGCAGAATTTCGCCCTGTTGCGAAAACAGAATGGAGCGACCTTTGAAAAAGACAAATGCTTTGACTTTGTCGCCGTCTTCGAGGAAGTTACGGGCATGTTTCAGTTTAAACTGATAATCATGTTCATCGGTATTCGGACCAAACCGTATTTCCTTCAATTCCGTTTTGATGGTCTTGTCTTTTAACTCTTTCAGCCGTTTTTTCTGTTGATACTGATACTTCTGATAATCAACAATACGGCAAACAGGAGGCTCTGCATTTGGCGATATTTCAACCAAATCCAAGTTTTGCGCCTCAGCCATACCCAAAGCAACACCAATGGGGTATATCCCCACATCTTTAACGTTTTCACCTATCACACGGACTTCCTTAGCCGTGATTTCATTGTTGATCCTCGCTGAGGTATCATTTTTCTTTTCGCTCGGCCGGCTTGTATTTCTTCTTATTCCGCCGGGTCTCCTAAAAGGCGCTGCTATAATCCGTCCTCCTTTTTCATTAGTTTAATAACCATTTTCGAGCCGCAAAGGTAATAACTTTTTTTCAATTTTCATCTTAAAATGATTTTTTTTATTTTTTTTTCACAGAAAAGGTATGTTATCAGCACATAAATAGACCGGACGACAAAAAAATTTATCGCTCATTTTAACATAATTAGCCGCTGATTGGTGTGAAAATGCGAAAAAAATAATTGTATTGTTTCTGTTTTTTGTACTTTTGAGGCGAATTTAGATATGTGAATGATGAAAACAGATGTATTATTAGGTTTGCAATGGGGCGACGAAGGAAAAGGAAAAGTTGTAGATGTTTTAACTTCCGGATATGATATTGTAGCCCGTTTTCAGGGTGGTCCGAATGCGGGTCATTCGTTGAAATTTGATGATGTCGAAATAGTGTTACACACGGTTCCTTCGGGAATTTTCCACAAAAACATCACGAATATCATAGGAAACGGACTGGTCATCGACCCCGCAATTTTTCAGAAAGAGTGTGAAGAAATTTCGGGACTTGGAGTTGAACTCGAACGGCAATTGCTCATTTCTCGAAAGGCTCATTTGATTATTCCCACACACCGGATTATCGACGCCGCATCGGAAGCGTCGAAAGGGAAAACAAAGATTGGTTCTACTTTAAAAGGTATAGGACCCACTTACACCGACAAAACAAGCAGAAACGGTTTGCGGGTCGGCGAAATATTTGAACCCGATTTTCAGGAACGATACAGGGC
Organism: Prevotellaceae bacterium; assembly: GCA_031270335.1. GTDB lineage: Bacteria > Bacteroidota > Bacteroidia > Bacteroidales > UBA932 > JAIRLF01. Next base: position 9,385 of record JAISXV010000102.1, read on the forward strand.
GCTCAAAAATAAACATGTCGAGTTTCTGAAACAGTTTGATTACGAGTATCAAATTGACGAAACCGATTTCTTTGCAGGCGTCGAAAATCTGAAACGTTTCACTTTTGTGGATAGCGAATTTGTGTTGAACAATGCGCTGAAAAACAATAAGAAGGTATTGGCTGAAGGCGCTCAGGGAACTCTTTTGGACATCGATTTCGGGACTTATCCATACGTTACTTCGTCGAACACCATAACCGCCGGAGCATGTACGGGTTTGGGACTTGCGCCGCAGTCGATAGGAGAGGTTTACGGGATATTCAAAGCATACTGTACACGTGTAGGCAGCGGACCATTCCCGACCGAGCAAATCAACGAAACCGGCGAGACATTGCGCAAGATTGGTCACGAATATGGAGCGACAACAGGACGTCCGCGTCGTACCGGCTGGCTCGATCTCGTTGCGCTGAAATACGCCGTGATGATTGACGGTGTTACTCAACTGATTATGACAAAAGCAGATGTGATGGATACTTTCGACGTCGTAAAAGTTGCCGTAGAATATGAAATCGACGGAAAACAGACGGACGAATTTCCATACGAATTGAGTGATTCCATCAAGCCTGTGTATAAAGAATTTAAGGGTTGGAAAACATCTATTTCCACGATTCGTTCCTACAAGAATCTTCCTGCTGAACTTCAGGAATATATCCGGTTTATCGAAACGGAAACGGGTGTGCCTGTAAAAATAGTGTCCGTAGGTCCAAATAGAGACGAAACAATAGTAAGATAATGATATTCATATCATTATCTTACTGTTTTATTCTTCGTTTCCCATAGTGGAAATAGAACTGTCATTTTCTTTTTCTCCTGTGAATTTGTCGTCTAAGTCAACTAAGGAAACTTTCTTAACCAAAACGCCGTTATTTTTCACATATTCTGCATTTTTCGCAAGAATATTTGTGATTTTCTGTTTTTCATCAGGTCCAAAAGCAGTTTCATATTGTTTGAACTTATCAACAGTCAATAATGATTTCATCATACTGACTCTTTCTTCATCAATATAAGAAATAAGTTTCTTATAATTTCCATGTCCTAAAGGAATATCTGCAATTCTCGTTTTCACGTGATACAGAACATTATAGATCAAATGTCCGGTTTTGTCGTCTAATGACAATTCTTTTTTAATGATTGCAGCTTGCTCTTTAAGTTCCAAGTCATTCTCTTTTAGTTGAGCAACAGCGCTTAGCGATACAAATACTAATACAATTGACAAAATTCTTTTCATGATATAATAAATTTATTTTTTTAATTTTTTCTATACCTTTTTAATTTTTATACAAAGGTATTACAAAAGTAATTGTTCAAATTTGATGGTTGATTTTTCAAAAAGTTATGTTTTACGCTATTGCGTGCATAATCGAAGTGTAAAAATGAACTTGTTATCGCTGTATAGCGCTAAATAACAGAGTTATGCGAGCGCTATATATAATTGTTTTTATATGTTGTAAACATTAACTATTTTTAACATTGATTGGCGTTTATTAACCTCATTTTTGAAGCATAAATCATTGAAACATAAATGAAAATACGACATTGTAGAATGTTAATAAAGCATGATAAAAATGATTAGAATTAGTAGGGTTAGAAGATTCATTCGGTACAAAGCGCCGGTTGCCCGACGCTTTGTGCCTGTTGAATTTCTGTATGTAACTACTGTTTCCGGATAATAGAATATTTGCGAAATATTTCGCGTTCGGCGGGAATATGCGGTGTTCCATCCCGGCGAATCAAGTCGTGTTGCCAGATTTCCGGTTCTGGCGAGCCTTTTGGCGAACCCCACGGATAATATGTCTGTGTTCTGCCTTCTACAAGTCCCCAATTGTATGCTCCGACCTTGTTTTCGTAGAATAACGGCAAAAACACTTCCGGCGTATTTCCCTGCGCACGAACCAGCCATTCGGTACAGATTGCAGGACGTCCGGGTTCGTGCGCCCAATTGATTTTTTTCTCCGTCCCATCTTTGCGGTCATAAGCGTGAAACGAAACAATATCAGAACTGTTACGGAATAATTGGCTGAACTCATTGTTAAAATCAATCCAGGCGCCGATGGTCAATGGTTGAGTCGGGTTGACTTCTCTTGCCCAAGCGAAAATATTTTGTACCAATTGCGGCTTAATTTCACTGTTACTGTTACCGGGTTCGTTGTACAAGTCCC
>JAISXV010000252.1 GCA_031270335.1 Prevotellaceae bacterium
GCTGATTACCGCCAAACTTTCCTGTTCTGTAAATTTTTTATCCATTTTAATACCTTTTTTAATAATAAATCTGGGCGCAAAGGTAAACAAGTTTATGATATAAACCAAATTTTTCTGCATTTTTTTTTGAGAAATCAATGTAATGTGTTTGTTTTCAACGATAAAAAATTTTTCATCTCTAAATGGAAAACTTGCATTATCTTTGCAAAAAATTTGTGTATGCAGACAATTTATACGACAATTATTGCTAAATCACTTTCGATTTCCGAAAGAAATGTATCGAAAACCATTGATTTACTCAATGATGGCGCCACTATTCCCTTTATCAGCCGGTATCGTAAGGAAGCGACCGGAGGATTGGACGAAGTTGCTGTAAACGAGGTCAAACAGCAATACGAAAAATTGTGCGAATTGACAAAACGTAAAGAAACCGTTTTAAAAGCAATCGAAGAACAGGGAAAATTGACTCCCGAACTGAAATCGACCATCGAAAACTGCTGGGACAGTACGAAACTGGAAGATATTTATCTGCCATATAAACCTAAAAAACACACAAGAGCCGAAATCGCCCGACAAAAAGGACTTGAACCTCTGGCAAAGATACTTATGGCGCAATACGAACGCGATGTTTACGGCAGAGCGGAACAGTTTGTCGCCGGCGAAGTGGAAAACGCCGACAGCGCATTGCAGGGTGCGCGAGACATTATCGCCGAATGGATTAGCGAAAACGAAGCGGCTCGAAATTCGATCCGCAACATTTTCAACCGTCACGCTTTCATCACTTCAAAGGTGATTGAAGGAAAAGAAACGGAAGGCGCTAAATATCGTGATTATTTCAATTACAGCGAACTTCTTTCGAAAAGCGTTTCCCACAGGCTTTTGGCATTGCGTAGAGGCGAGACGGAAAAAATTCTGAGAGTAAGCATTACGCCCGACGAAACTTATGGCGTCGAAGCATTAACCCGTCGTTTCGTGAAAGGAAGCATCGAATCGTCCGTACAGGTCGAAATGGCTGTGAAAGACTGTTATAAGCGGCTGTTGAAACCAGGTATCGAAACGGAATTTGCAACCCTCTCAAAAGAAAAAGCCGACGAACAGGCAATCAAGGTATTTGCCGAAAATCTCCGGCAACTGTTGCTTGCTCCGCCTCTGGGTCCGAAACGGGTGATGGGCATCGACCCGGGCTATCGAACTGGTTGTAAAATAGTTTGCCTCGACGCCACCGGAAACCTGTTGCATAACGAAACAATCTATCCGCATCCTCCTCAAAACGAAAAAAGTAAAGCTGCAGCGAAGATACTTTCGTTAATCAGCGCCTATTCGATCGACGCAATCGCTGTGGGAAACGGAACCGCCGGTCGTGAAACGGAACATTTTATTGCAAATATCCGGTATAACCGTAAGATACAGATTTTTGTGGTTAGCGAAGACGGAGCCTCGGTTTATTCGGCGTCGAAAATTGCGCGTGAAGAATTTCCCGATTACGACGTTACCGTTCGCGGGGCTGTCAGCATCGGCAGAAGACTGATGGATCCTCTGGCTGAATTAGTTAAAATCGAACCGAAGTCTATCGGCGTCGGGCAGTATCAGCACGATGTCAATCAAACCAAACTGAAACAGTCGCTCGACATGACCGTAGAAAGTTGCGTGAATCTGGTGGGCGTCAATCTGAACACGGCAAGCAAACATTTGTTGACATACATCTCCGGTTTGGGACCATCGCTGGCGCAAAACATTGTCGATTATCGTACTAAAAATGGAACGTTCGAAAACCGTAAAGATTTGTTGAAAGTGCCTCGTCTGGGAGCAAAAGCGTACGAACAGGCGGCAGGATTTCTACGTATTCCCGACGCCGCCAATCCTTTAGATAACTCCGCCGTTCATCCGGAAAGTTATTACGTCGTTGAAGCTATGGCGAAAGATTTGAATTGCAGCCTGACCGACCTTATCAAAGATAAAACATTGAGGTTGAGGATTCAACCGGAAAAATATGTAACGGAAAAAACGGGTATGCCGACTTTGTTAGACATTATGGCTGAACTTGATAAACCCGGACGCGACCCTCGACAAGGTATCAAAGTCTTTGAGTTCGATTCGAATATCAGAGATATCTCCGATTTGAAAGAAGGAATGGTTTTGCCCGGAATCGTCAATAACATAACTAATTTCGGCTGTTTTGTCGATATCGGTATCAAAGAAAAAGGACTTGTCCATGTTTCGGAAATGGCAGACCGTTTCATTTCCGACCCGACGGAAATCGTTTCTATTCATCAACATGTCAAAGTCAAAGTGCTGAACGTGGACACCGAACGAAAACGAATACAATTAAGTATGAAAGAGGTTTAGATAAGATTAAAAAATACACTCAAAATCATTGCGTTACAAAATAAAATATTGCGGTAACGAAAAAAATATTACATTTGCGGAATTTAATGTCTGTAAAAAATGAAAAATGATAAGCAATTGCAGTTCGACAAGCGTTATCTTGAAATGGCTCGCGTGTGGGCAAAAAATTCTTATTGCATACGCAGGCAAGTAGGAGCTATATTGGTGAAAGACAAGATGATAATCTCCGACGGATACAATGGTACGCCTTCGGGATTCGAAAATGTCTGTGAAGATGAATCGGGAGCGACAAAGCCATACGTCCTTCATGCCGAAGCCAATGCTATCACAAAAGTAGCGCGTTCGAACAACAGTAGCGAAGGAGCAACATTGTACGTAACAACCTCGCCGTGTATCGAATGTGCAAAGTTGATAATTCAGGCAGGAATCAAAAGAGTGGTATTTTACGACAAATACCGTATCGAAGACGGATTGGATTTATTAAAAAAAGCAAGTATAGAAATATGTTATTTGGATATTAGTGATGAATAAAAACAAATTTTTAAGACCGGCGCTCACATTGATAATAATGTTGCTGGCTTTGTATGTAGGCGTAAGATTGGGAAAATCACTTTCAAGTCCCCAAGTATATAACTTTTCGATATCGAATCGAAATAATTTGGCTGCAGTGATAGATTATATATCAAAATATTATGTAGATTCAATTGATGTAAACAGTATAACTGATTCTATGATATACGATATTTTGGAAGAACTTGACCCTCATTCGGTATATATTCCGGCGGCGGAACTTAAAAGCAGTAACGAACATCTTGAAGGAAACTTTGAAGGAATAGGCGTGACATTCCAGATGATAAAAGACACTGTATTAGTTATTAACGTCATTCAGGAAGGACCATCGAGCAAAGCGGGAGTGCAGCCCGGCGACCGTATCATCACTGTCAACGATTCGGTGATTGCAGGAAAAAAAATTAACGACGAAAAAATCAAGTCGCTTTTGAGAGGAGTATCGGGCAGCAAAGTACAGATAAAAGTACTGCGGGAAGGTTTGGACGAGTTGATACCGATAGAGATAACACGAGGTAAAGTGCTTTTGAAAAGTATCGACGTCGCCTATATGATTACTCCAAACACAGGTTACATAAGAATGACGGGATTTGCTCAAACTACTCATGCTGAATTTGTTCAGGCAATAGAGAAATTACATTCGGAAGGAATGACAAGTATTATTCTGGATTTGAGAGAAAATACCGGCGGATTCCTTGAGCAGGCTATCAAAATCACGAACGAATTGTTTTCGGAAAGAAAACTGATTGTATATACTGAAGGACAGGCTTCTCCACGCAGAAACGAATTTTCGAGAGGTAATGGAAAATGTGGAAACGACACGTTGGTTGTACTTATCGACGAACGTTCCGCTTCTGCCAGCGAAATACTCGCCGGAGCAGTGCAGGATAACGACCGCGGGATAATTGTCGGACGGCGTTCGTTCGGAAAAGGACTTGTACAGCAGATGATTGAATTGCCGGATAAGTCGGGATTGCGACTGACTATTGCCCGTTATTACACCCCTTCGGGACGCTCTATTCAACGACCTTACCAGCATGGGGCTTCGGGAATTGTCGAATATTACAACGAACTCTACCAGAGAGGGAAAAACGGAGAATATGATAACGTTGACAGCATCCATCCGGTAGATACCACAAAATATTACACCTCGAAAGGCAGAATCGTTTACGGCGGAGGAGGGATTACGCCCGACACATTTATTCCGCATGAATACGATAATCTGTATGTCAGGAAAATAGTAAACGGTAAGATATTGCGTGACTACGTAATGGCTTTCGGCGACAAGCACCGGAACGAATTGAACGCCATCATAAACCTGTCGCAACTGGAACAGTTTTTCGAAAAAAATAACCCTTGTCCGGAATTTGAACAATATATTAAAAATAATGGAGTTCAAGGTTCGGATAAGGACATAAAAGAATCAAAAATATGGTTGGACGTATATCTTAAATCTTATATAAGTCAGATAACGCCTCTGTCATATTTAGGCTCGGCTTTTTTTTACAATAAATTAGACAAAACAGTGCAAAAAGCATTGAAAATTATAAACACTCAAACAATAACAGCCAATGTATGAAATTGATACAAATATATCGGGAACGTCGAAACTGACAAATGTTATCATCGAACATCCGAATGTGCTGAACGTACTGGAATATTTCAATATTCCTCTGGGACTGGGAGATAAAACGATTGCCGAAGTGGCAAAGGAACATAATATCGCCCCAAATACTCTGGAAGTCGTTATTAAAGTGTATTGCAGGACAATTCCTGCTAAAATATTGAATAAAAAAGAAGTACACGATTTGTTGATGTTCCTGCAAACTTCGCACAACAATTTCAAACTCGTCAAAATACCCGAATTGAAAAGTCTGATCGAAGCATTTTCAAAAGAAATCCCCACGGAGTACGGTAAAATGCTGGTCGCCTTTTTCGACGAATATATACAGGAAATCGACGAACATTTTATGTACGAAGATAAAAAAGTATTTCCTTATATCGCTAATATATTGCACGATAAGGTAACAAAGAATTTCAAAATCAGGGAATTTGAACGAAATCATACCGATATTGGTCACAAATTGCTCGATTTGAAAAATATACTGATTAAATACATCCCGCCGTCAATCGTGTCGGAATATCGTAAACAGATATTGCACAAACTCGTCAATTTAGAACGGGATTTGATGTATCATACTCAGTTAGAAGATAATATATTGGTTCCTTTTGTGAAAAACATGGAATCTAACATCAAAAATAACAAATGATGTACAAGACTATCGCTATTATAGAAAAATCGAATATTATTAAGGAAGGATTAACTCATTTGCTCAAGGCGCATAACGTTTGCTTGCAAATAGCCAAACTCGACAGCATGGACGACTGGTTTTTTGTATTCAAAGACGAAAAACCAGACCTGATAATTATCAACCCCGACAGGTTGAAAGACGCTGATTTGGATAAAATGCGGCTGAAAATCGGAATTTCCGACAAAATTCCGGTTATTGGTCTGCTGTATCAATATTTCGATAGAGAAATCTACAATATGTTCACATCTACAATATATATCACAGATACCGACGATGTTGTATTAAACAAATTGCGAAGCAGGCAGAAAAAAGACCAGGATGCGGAATCAAGCGAAAAACTTACCGATAGAGAAAAAGCAGTGCTGAAATTGCTGCTTAAAGGTATGTCAAACAAGGAAGTAGCCGACAAACTCGTCATAAGTCCACACACTGTCATCACTCACCGGAAAAATATAGTCGAAAAAACAGGAATACGATCGCTGTCGGGACTGGCTATCTATGCCATTCTCAACAATATCACCGATATGGATGAAATAAGCGATCTGTAAAAATGTGAATAAATATGACAACTTGAGATTTTAAGGATCTATTCGATCAAAAAAACTGCCATTTTGTCACATTGGCATACTTTTTAAGTAAAAAAATGTCGAAATTAGAGAATGGCATAATAATTGATGAAAGAAAAATCAAAATTATTTAAGTATTAAAAAAAATATAATAAACAGTTAAAAATGGGAAAAATAATAGGAATAGATTTAGGAACAACAAACTCTTGTGTTTCTGTTATGGAAGGCAATGAAGCTGTTGTTATTACAAACAGCGAGGGGAAACGGACAACCCCATCTATCGTTTCTTTTTCGGACAACGGAGAACGAAAAGTCGGCGACCCGGCTAAACGTCAGGCAATAACCAATCCGAAACGTACAATATTTTCAATCAAACGTTTCATGGGTGAAACTTACGATCAGGTTACGTTGGAAATCAAACGCGTTCCATACGATGTTGCAAGGGGCGACAATAATACTCCTCGTGTCAAAATCGACGATCGGCAGTACACTCCGCAGGAAATTTCGGCAATGATTCTTCAAAAGATGAAAAAAACAGCCGAAGATTATCTCGGACAGGAAGTTACCGAAGCCGTTATCACCGTTCCGGCGTATTTTAGCGATTCGCAGCGTCAGGCGACAAAGGAAGCGGGCGAAATAGCTGGTTTGAAAGTTCAACGCATTATCAATGAGCCTACCGCAGCAGCTCTCGCCTACGGTCTTGACAAAAAACACGATAGAGATATGAAAGTCGCAGTGTTTGACCTTGGCGGTGGAACATTCGACATCTCAATCCTCGAACTTGGCGACGGCGTTTTTGAAGTGAAATCAACAAACGGCGACACTCACCTCGGCGGCGACGATTTCGATCAGGTTATTATCGACTGGCTTGCCGATGAGTTCCGAGCCGAAAATTCGGTTGATCTGCGTAAAGATCCTATGGCTCTGCAACGTCTGAAAGAGGCTGCAGAAAAAGCTAAAATCGAATTGTCGTCATCGGCGGCAACCGAAATCAATCTGCCGTACATCATGCCTATCGACGGTATTCCGAAACACTTGGTGAAAACTCTCACCCGCGCTAAATTCGAACAAATGGCAGACAGTCTGATTCAACGGACTATCGAACCTTGCCGTAAAGCATTGAACGACGCAGGTTATACGGCTTCCGACATCGACGAAGTTATCTTAGTTGGCGGTTCGACCAGAATCCCCGCAATACAGACGAAAGTAGAAGAATTTTTCAAACGGACGCCATCGAAAAGCGTGAATCCCGACGAAGTGGTTGCTGTAGGCGCAGCTATTCAGGGCGGCGTGTTGTCTGGCGACGTGAAAGATGTGTTGTTGCTCGACGTTACTCCCCTTTCGCTCGGTATCGAAACAATGGGCGGCGTAATGACAAAACTGATAGAGTCAAACTCGACAATCCCTATCAAGAAAAGCGAAATATTCTCTACCGCCAGCGACAATCAGCCTTCGGTCGAAATACATGTGTTACAGGGTGAACGCCCAATGGCAAGCGGTAATAAAACGATAGGCAAATTTTATCTCGACGGAATACCGCCGGCGCCTCGCGGAATACCCAAAATCGAAGTTATTTTCGACATCGACGCAAACGGAATATTGAACGTTACAGCTAAAGATCAGGGTACGGGTAAAGAACAGCGTATCAGAATCGAAGCCTCATCGGGTCTTACCGACGATGAAATAAGACGTATGCGCGACGAAGCAAAAATGAACGAGGCTAACGACAAGGCGGAAAAAGAACGTGTCGATAAACTGAATGCCGCCGACAGCGTTATCTTCCAGACTGAAAAACAGTTGAAAGAATATGGCGACAAAATTCCCGCCGACAAAAAAGCGCCAATCGAAGCGGCTCTAAGCAAACTGAAAGAGGCGCACAAAAATCAGGATTTGTCAGCAATAGAGGTTGCTCAAAACGAATTAAATTCGGCTTGGCAAGCGGCTTCGGAAGAAATCTACAAGGCTCAACAACAACAGGGTCCGACATCGCAAGGACAATCGACCGGTTCCTCCGGTAACGCCCAAAGCGGTCCAAAAGAACCGGATGTAACCGACGTGGACTTCGAAGAAGTGAAATAAAAGGCAATTACAAACGATTATTAAAAATTATAAAATCGCAGCAAATGTTTGTTTTGCTGCGATTTTTGTTATGATTGATAGTTTTTTTGATTTTTATACTTGTATTATCGTTTTTTTTCGTATCTTTCTTCTATAAATTTCGCCGGAAATTTTTATGCGTTTGTGTATAATTGAGAATTTTATGCTACCTTTGTGAAAATTTGTAATGACAATATGACTATATTTGAGAGATTAGAAGCATTTGTGCTGAAAACATTTAAGACAACATTGGACGTGTTTTTGTCTGCGCTTAAAATGAGTCCAAATGCGCAGGTATATGTAAGTGGTTCTGTTACGGAGTTACTTTTGAAACAGCATTTGGAAAGTTTGGGTTACGAAGTTAAACGCATTCGTGAAAAATGGGAAGGTAAAAAACACCAAAACCATCACGGTGATTTCTATTTCCGTAAAAACGGTACAAATGACTGGTTTGTGTTGGAATCAAAGGGCGTAAAATCTAATTCTGAAAAATGGCACAAACTTTACAATTACGAAAATTTAAAGAACTTTTTGTACAATCATTCCAAAAAATTAAGTTGGATTGATAAAACACAAAACATTGAAAAACAAATTGTTGATTGGATTTCAGCAAACTTGCCAAAATTTGAAAACGAGTACAAAGAAAATCTTTACGATTACGAAGAAATTCAAAAATACAATAAACAAAATCGAGTCAGAGAAACCGATAAATCTCGTACAATTGCCGATTTGAGTGTTTTTTCAAGAGATGAAATTGGCGATATGGTTAGCAGGCGGTTAGATTATTTGATGTCAAAAATTCGCATTTTGGAAACACACTTTGTTTCGGGTGTTTCAGGTTCAAACGAAAGAACGCAGACAACTCCGCGCAAAGACGAATTTAACGCAATTTCAATAGATATTGTATTGCGTTTCGACGAACATAAATTTGTTTTCGCAAATCCTAATCAGTTAGAGTCGTCGGGAGAAAATGCCGAACATTTGCAGCAAAACTACATTATGGGCTTTGTTTTTCCACAACATGATGGCTCTTTGAAATTGGAATTGACAGATGAATGGTTCGATAATTTTGCTGACATTTATGCAACTTTATCAACAGAAAATGCTATTAATGAAAATGATATGCAAATTGATAATCGTAACATTATATCCGAAGAATAAAGAATAATGGAAAATTTGCTGTTCGACATACCGCTTTCAAAGGAATATAATCTTTTGCGTAAATTTGAAGAAATTCATGATTTTATCTATGCACATAAAGCAATGTCGAAAAGGCGGTGAAACAATGTTTTGCCGCTTTTTTTTGCAGTAATCATCTCCAATCTGACCTGAAAGCAAAAACAAGTCAGTTGCAAGCAAAAACGACTACTGTCGGCGTAAAAGTACAACTAATATTTGAATTGACAAAATATTTTTTTTCGAAAATTCAAATGTAATTGATTATTCTGTTTGATTTACAGTCATTTAATTTTTTTTTTGATGATGAAACTAATTGTTTTAAATATTTAATATCTAATTATTTAAATGTAAAAAAATGTGTACAACTAATTGATAATCAAATTTGCTTTTTCTTTTTTTACCATATATCTTTGCGCCATTAAATTTTTTTGATTTTTGAAATATTGTTATTTTTTGTTCATATTATGAAAAATCTCTTTACTTTGTTTTTTATTGTCCTTGTCTTTGCTTCTGGTTGTAGCACAAAGCGACAAGATGATGTTAATTTAGAGAATGTAAAAGTCTATAAAGTAGAACCTTTGGAAGGATTTTTTTTTCAATGGAATGATTTTACAGATAAGATTAAAATTATAAAATTAGAAACGACGGAACAATCTTTAATTGGCCGATTACACAAAGGAATTATAGATGGAGATGATATTTATATATTTGACCGAAGATTTCACAAACTTCTTAATTTTGATACCACAGGTAAATACATCAGAAATATAGGGTCAAGAGGAGGAGGTCCTGGTGAATTTTTAGAAATGAGAGATGTTTGTATTTCGAAATCTAATGTATATACATTGGATTATCAGAAAATACATTCTTATAACAGAAAAAATGGCGCTTATCTTGAATCTTGGAAATTGGCTAATACAAGCGAGGAATTTAATCCTTCGAATTTTTTTATTTACAATAAAAATTCTTATTTTCTATGGTGCAGCAATCCTGATGCATGGGAGACTGATGGAAAGTTTTATCGTATGAGGATGGCATATCAGGGAAAAATTAAATCAGAGTATTTTAAGTATGAATATCCAACCTCCGAAGACCCCAGATTTTATTCTTACAGTGATAATTCTGTTTATATAATGCCAATTGATGGAGAATATGTGATTTATAAACTGACCAATGACTCTGTTTATGCTTCCTTTGCTATAAATTTCGGGAAATATGCTATTTCGCCCCAAAAGGCAGATATATTAAAAAAGAGCAAAGAACGGAATGCTTATTTAAAAAGTGATTTTTATAAGAGTATATCGAGTGTATTAGAAACAAGCGATTACATATATTTTACATGTATTGGACCTAAATCATATCTTTATGAAGGACTTATTAACAAAAAAACAGAAGAAATAACATTTGGTAAACGGGATAATGTTAAGAGTCCTTATTTTTTCTATTCCGATGGCGTTTTTCTGTATGGATATTATGAGCCTAATACTTTGATTGAACGAAAAAATAATGGGACTGATTTGAATACTTGTTTTGATGTCGTGTTTGACAGTTTAAATAATATCAGTATTGATGAAAATCTTGTTCTTGTTAAAGTCTTATTAAAGGATCTATTATGAAAAAAATATTTTTTGTTTTAATTGGTGTTTTATTGCTAAATGTATTTTTTGAATTTTCGTTAATTAACAAACAAAAAAAGCAAATGATTCAGATAGAAGATTTATATGCCGCTAATGCTAAATTGAAGTTTGATGGAGAACAGCCTTATCTTTGAGGTGTGACGGCTATTTCAATACAATATATTACTTTTGTATTATGAAAATCTTACTGATAGAAGATGAACACGAACTGGCGCAAAGCAT
>JAISXV010000009.1 GCA_031270335.1 Prevotellaceae bacterium
ATCCTGATGTCCCATACAGAGCATTTCGTTGACGGTGTTCGGCACGGTGCTGAGGTTTTCGATTCCGTGCGGATTGTCGAGTTGAAATCCGTTGGGACAGGCATGTTCGGTATAACGACGTAGCTGTTGCATAATCACATCCGGATTGTATCCGACGCGCACGGCTGCCGGAAAGAAACTGTTGCTTCCATTGCCATCGATCCATCGTTGCATGTCGTCAATGGTGTTATACGCTATTTTGAGCAGTTCGGGATCGCTGTCCAAGCCGATTGCGCCCGCCGGATAGATATGTTGAATACCCAGCGTGTTTCCATTTACCCATTCCGTGCCTTCTTCAGTATAACGGAACACGGTTTTGCCTTTGCGTTCAAATACCGGATAATGCGAAAGATTATCGCGAATATGCAGCCATTTCTCCCGTTTATCGGCGTCCACACCTGTCAAAATACTCATATCCACCGCCGTTTGCATCACCATCTTTATTAAACCGAGCGAAAGTATGGGATTTTTCGGGTCGTCGGTTGCTTCATGTATGGCATCCCAATAATCCACATAACGTCCGTCTTCATATTTCAAATAATTCTCCCAGAAGAGGGCGGTGTGTCTGACAAAGGGATACACTCGTTTGGTAAACTCTTTGTCCCAGGTGTGATAAAACTGCATCGAAAGGTTGACGACGGCATAAGACGCATTACTTCTCTGTTTCCAGAACATGCCTTCGTCTTCAATATTTCCGGAACTTTTCCACGAAATACGATATTTTTCCATAAGCGGACTCCAGCGGGTTGTTTCGATGCCAAGCGGTCCGATTCCTACGGGAAGCAGTATTCCGTCGGCAATACCCAATACCTTCTCCGAATAGTACTGCGCTCGCGGAATAAAAGCCAGCAAGGGAGGATAATACGGTTCCGCCTGTTCGATGCGATTGGCAGAATAGAGCGCATAGAACGGCGCCTGATGATTGTAGTTCTGGTGATAATCGGCGCTCCATGCGGGTTGTTCGGCAGTTATCCATGTGCCGAAAAGACCGGGAGGAAAATCTTTGTCCCTGCTCGCAGACGCTGTGCCGTAAAGTGAAACGTAATACTGCCGCTCGACGATGCTGTCGGGAATCGAAACGTACGATTTTCCCCAATATTCTTTCCACCACTGTTTGTGCTGTTTTTCTGTTTCGCGTCGCTGCGACGATGAATATTCCGACGCTTTCCGGATTACTTCCGCTGTACAATCTTTGCTCTTGAAATTGCTCGAAAAGGCGCAGACAAATCTCACCGGCTGTCCCTGTTTCAAGGTAAACTTGCCGTCGGGACTACCTTCGACACGCAACGCTATCGCCGCTTTTGTCGGGATATCCACAGAATCTTCAAATGCTCGCGACAGGTACTGAACGCCCTGCGAAACGGCGAGTTCAGTTTTTCCGGAAGGCGTGAATTCTACCGGAGGATGATTGCGCAGTTCTTTCTCGCCGGGTAAATCAATACGGATGTTTCCTTCGAGCGTTCCTTCGCCCTTCATGCTTACTTCAACTAAAAAAACATCTTCAGTAGCGGCTACATACGCCCGGTATTCCACTGTGAAAGCGTCTTTTTCGAAACGCGCCCTGGTTATGGCATCGTATAAATGTTGTTCTATCAAAAACGAAGCGTCTTTCAGTTGAGGTATGTTCAACTCGATTTTCCCAAGTACGAGGGGATACGATTCGTTATGACTGTTTTTCAATCGCCAGAAATCGTTCCGTGCTGCATAAAAAACTTGTTGTTCGGGCTGTCCCGCTATAGCGATGCCCGTATAACCGTTGCCGAGCAATGGCGCATAAACCGATATCTGCGAAGGTATTCGTTCTCCCGGTTTCGTGAACCGAATTACATGTTTGCCGATTATAGTTTCGGCTTGTTTGTCGCTGTCGGGCTGTACCGTACATGCGCAAAAAAATAAAATCAAACAGAATAGTGTATTTACTTTTTTCATTATTTTGGATATTTTTTTAATTTTTTTTAAACGCCGACAACAGTAATTGTTTTACCGTTTACTTTTTTCTTTTTCATAAATATTTTAGAGTTCCATCTTATCTTGTCACGACGGTCGAAAACAACAAGCCATCCTTCGCTACAGCCATAAGTATCGACGTAACGGGCTGTCTGTTCGAGACCGTTTTCGATAGATTTTTTCCCGCGATGGAGTTTGAGTTCTATCGGGTATTTTTGTCCTTCGTAAATCAAGCAAAGATCAAGCCGTCCCGTTCCTGCCGCCATATCGCGAACAATCTGTCCGCCGCCGTTGATGATGCGTTGCATAAACGCCATCATTATCAGATGCGGAGCTGCTTCCTTATAGTCAAAACGTTCTTCCCATATCTGACTGTTTTCGCGCCAGAATTGCTGAAAGTCACGCATCAGAAAATCCATATCTATACGTCCGTTTTTCAGATAACGGGGAATCTGGTATGAACTGTGATTATCAAGTAAATCCTTTTGCATATCGTAGTTCAACGCCCGGGCAATGATCTCGTTATAGATAGGATTGGCGGGACCCACACGTCCAGTTGTTTCGGTAATCAGACCCAAATCCTTAACGTAAAGAAAATCATCGGAAAGTCGTCCGATAACAGGTTCTCCAATTATGACAGGCTCTATCACTTTACGAACACGCTCCTCTTTCAATCGTTCAAGAAGACTGTCGATATGCGTAGCCCGTCGCAGGATAATGTTTTGTATGGCTTGGCTTACTAATTCCGCTGTTACAGGTTTTGTGTAGTCCGACTGTAATATTTCTACGATTACTTCGCGTGCAACGGCGTTTACCAGCCAGGGCTGTCCCTGTGTTTGTTCCCAGATTAACTCTATTGCGTCGTCTTCAAATATTTGACCTGTTTCATCGGTATGTTGATTGTAAAGTCGTACAATTTCTGCTTTTGTGAAATTTTGTAAGGTATATGCTTTGGTTACAATATTAAACGGACTGGCGCTACCCAGCGAATCTTTGTCGGGACGAATCCTTGCTTTATAGTCGCGAATATTGCGCATGCCGACCAGCGCTATTGAGTGAACAAAAGCCTGTTCCGGACGACTGTTGTAACCGTCGCGTAATTGTCGAAGAAATGAAATCAATGTCCCATCACTTAAACAGTCCACCTCGTCGAATAAAATCACCAGCGGTTTATCCAAACCTTTGACTAAATTCATCAAAAATAATGTCAAAAACACTAAGGGTCTGTTTTTTTTATCTCGCTCATAACTTTCATCATAAGTAAAAGGTATTGACGTCTTTTCCAAAGCAAGAGTGATACAGTCATAAATTGTAGAAATACCGCGTTCCGGTTCAACAACATTTTGCACGCCTTCCAGCGAACACCACAGCGCATAATATTTTCCTCCGGCATTAAGCCTGTTGGCAAGGTCTTTCAGATAGGTTGTTTTCCCGCTCTGACGCGCCGCATGAATCACAAAATATTGTTTACTGTCTATCAACTGTTCCACGCCCTGCAAACGGGTGGATGCGTCTATCATGTAATGCTCTGCGCTGTTACAGGGACCTGCTATGTTAAAATATTTCATTTTTTTTGATGCAAAGGTAATATTTTTTATTATAACTACAATTCAACGGATGTTTTGGGATTTCCGCAGGTACACAGATGGGTATTATATTGATGCCTACGACCGGAGAAGTCAATACCTCGCTGGACGAACAAAACTGGAAACCGGCGTTTACTCATGACGGCGAAATCGTGCAACCCGGTTATACACAAGGAAAATACGTCGGCTCGGCAACAAAAAACGCCATAGTGAAAAACCGGACACTTCCCAAAATCCCGACAGAAGCAGCCGTTTTTATTCTTTTCCCCAGATTCTGATATTCAGGTCGAGTAAATGAATCAGTATCAGCAGTTCGACGATATCGTTCATATAATATCGCAAAGTTTTATTGTCGGTGAATGAGAGCGCTGTATTCAGTTGAAAGATATTATCCCTGCTTACGGCGATAAACACGTTATTATTAACAAACGACAGTCGTAAATCTTTCTTCAACAGTTTCTTCATATTGACAATCTGTTCCTGAATCTTTGGAGTAATCAGATATCGCGCTTCGACCGGGTCGGTCGAATAGACGACAAATTCTTTTTCGAATCTGACGTCTTCCATGTAAACCATTTCGCCGACCGTATTGCCTGCTTTTTTCTGCAGCCATTTTCCGAATCCGCCGAGATATTTTTCGGCGGTGTCGGGAAGCACGAGCGTTTTACCGGCGAATCGTTTATTACTGTCGGCGCATAAAAATATCCCTCTGAATATAGTGTGCCAAGTTGTTTTCGTTCCGTTTTTTGTATGCGAAACCTGCTTGTATTCAGTGTGCATATACGAAAACGACACATCAGTTTTATCGAATACGCCATGAACATAATTTGCTCCGCTGTGCCGATCGACGTCAATCATGAATAAAAGCGACTCGTAATATATTTGCAAAGAATGGTATTCTGCAGGTTCGTATTGCGCTCCGGGCATAATCGACTGGATATAATGCGCTATTATATTTTGATTGAAACGCGACTTTAACTTGTTGAGTGGCGGAGAGATATATGCGAAATAGAAAATCGTCAGCCCCAACAAAACAACAACTGCCGCAATCACTGCAACATTGCCGGCAGATTGTTGTAAAGCAATAAAAATCACTGCCATCACGATAATCGTGGCAACCGAAATCAAAATAAACGTTTTTCTTCGTTTACGGACTTTCAGCCGCAGATTCTCCATCTCTCCGATATCGGGAATACTTCCGCATATCGAATTGATTTTTTCTTCAGACAAGATATTGTAATCAGACATAATTACAGCAGTTTACGAAAATAAATCACCTACGTTTGGGTTTTGCCGTTCCTGCTGACTTGCTTCAATCATGTCTTTTCGGCGATAGTTCATCATCGAAGCGACGATATTCGAAGGAAACATTTCCAGCGCGTTATTGTAGTCCATTACGGCGGCGTTGTAAGTTCTTCGGGCGGCGGCTAACTGCGCTTCACATTCATTGAGAGACGCTTGTAATCGTGAAAACTGTTCGCCGGCTTTTAAGTCGGGATAATTTTCGACCGTCACATTGAACGATTTCATTGCCTGTTGATACTGCTGTTCCCATTCGTTCATTTGCTTTGCATCCAAGTGCGATTTGTCTGCAATTCCGCTTCTTAGCTCAGTCAATTTTTCGAGCAAGCCTTTTTCGTGTTGCATATATTGTTTGACTGTCGCTACAAGGTTTGGAATCAGGTCATATCTGTTTTTAAACATGACATTTACAGCGCCATCGGCATACGCAACCTGATTTTTACGCGACACTAAACCATTGTATATAGAGATATACACGATTATCAAAAATCCGATAATAGCAAGAAAAACAATCAGTCCGGTACTCATAACATATTCCTTTTTTAATTATAAATTAATAACCAAATTTCCGTTGCAAATATACAACATAATTTTTAAATTGTAATTTTTGATTAATTTTGCCTCAAATTATTTGCATGAAAAGTACATTAAAAATAGTTTACATGGGAACGCCGGAGTTTGCAGTAGAGCCGTTAAGGGTCTTACTGGAAAACGGTTACAACATTGTCGCTGTTGTTGCGGCGCCCGATAAACCCGCCGGACGGGGACGCGAATTAAAACAGCCGGAAGTAAAACAGTTTGCGCTTGCGCATCATTTGCCCGTCCTGCAACCGGAGAAATTACGCGACGAAAATTTCATCGCAACATTGAAATCATTGAATGCCGACCTTTTTCTTGTGGTCGCGTTCCGCATGTTGCCGGAGATTGTATGGAGTATGCCGCCGAAAGGAACTGTCAATCTGCATGCTTCGCTTTTGCCCGATTACAGGGGCGCAGCGCCGATAAATCACGCAATCATCAACGGCGAAACAACTACCGGAGTAACAACTTTCGTCATCACTCACGAAATTGACACGGGCGAAATCTTTCTGCAAAAGAAAGTTGAGATAGGAATCGACGAAACTGCCGGAGAATTGCACGATAAACTGATGATTGCCGGAGCCTCGTTATTGCTCGAAACAGTCGAAAAAATAGAATCCGGCGAGATAAAACCGTTTTCACAACCGGAAACGGCTGATATTCATCCGGCGCCGAAACTGTTTCGTGAAAACTGCGAAATCGACTGGAATCTCCCTGCCGAACGCGTGCGAAACCTGATACGTGGATTAAGTCCGTCGCCGGGCGCATGGTGCGAGTTAAAAAACGACACGAAATCGTTGCAAATAAAGATATTGAAAGCATCGGTCGATTCGGAAAAAACAAACGGCGAACTTTCGGGGACAATCTGCTCCAACGGGAAAAACTTTTTGAAGATTGCCTGCGCCGACAGATTCCTCAATGTCGAAGAGTTGCAGCCGCAGGGCAAGAAAATCATGCCTGTCAAAGCTTTCCTGGCTGGATTTAGGGATATAACATCATACCGTTCAGGAAAATAAAATGTACGGCATGAAATATCAAACGACACGAAAACTGTGGTGGTGGGGATTGATTATTCTCCTGGCTGTCGCCTTATATTTTATTGCAAAACCAAGTCATAAGATATTCGGAATCAGGATGCCGGCGGGATACGGATTGCATGGAATCGACGTTTCGCGTTATCAGAATATGATAGACTGGAAATATCTCGAAAGTTTCACCGGCAACAATAACGATGTGAAAATTTCGTTTGCCTTTATCAAAGCGACCGAAGGACGCTCGCTGCAAGACCCTCTGTTTAAAGCCAATTGGGAAAATATCGGCAAAACCGGAATAATCAGGGGAGCATATCATTATTTTGTCCCCACGCGGAGCGCTTCGGAGCAGGCGCAGAATTTCATCGCAAATGTGACGCTCGTCGAAGGCGACCTCCCTCCTGTGCTCGATGTCGAAAAACTGAACGGCGTGAGCGCTGCAAAATTGAGAGAAAACATCAAAATATGGTTGAACGAAATCGAAAAACATTACGGAATGAAGCCGATAATATATTCGTATATTGATTTTTATGAGAAATATCTCATTGCCGACAAAGATTTGCGGAAATATCCTCTCTGGGTCGCCCATTACGACAAGAAAAAGATTGAGTTTGATGAATCATGGCTGTTTTGGCAACACAGCGACAAGGGCAGGATACCGGGAATCAGTGAACCAGTGGACTTTAATGTTTTTAATGGAAATATAGACAAATTAAAATCTCTTTGTAAGAAATAGTTATGGATGAAAATAATTTTAAATCGGGATTTGTGAACATCGTGGGCAATCCCAATGTAGGTAAATCGACGCTGATGAACGCTTTAGTCGGCGAACAGTTGTCGATTATCACGGCAAAAGCGCAGACTACGCGTCACCGGATACTTGGCGTAGTTACCGAAAACAACTGTCAGATTGTGTTTTCAGACACGCCGGGCGTCTTGAAACCCAATTACAAACTGCAGGAATCAATGATGAAATTCGTTTATTCGGCGATAGGCGACGCCGATATTATTCTGTATGTGACCGATGTTGTGGAAAAATCGGACAAAAACATTGACTTTATAGAGAAGTTGAATATGTTGAACGTCCCGATTTTGCTGTTAATTAACAAAATCGACCTCACCACTCCCGAAGATTTGGAGATATTGACCGAAAAATGGAAGAAACTATTGCCTTCGGCTATCATTTTTCCTGTTTCGGCGCTGCTGAAATTCAATCTCGACAATCTGAAAAAAAAGATTACCGAAATATTGCCTTACGGTCCAAAATATTACGACAACGACACTTTAACCGACAGATCTTTACGCTTTTTTACTTCGGAAATCATTCGTGAAAAGATTTTCCTGAACTATCAGAAAGAAGTCCCCTACTCTACCGAAGTTGTTGTCGAAGAATTTAAGGAAGACAAAGATATCACACGTATTGAGGCTGTTATATACGTCGCCCGCGAATCGCAAAAAGGAATAATCATCGGAAAACAGGGACTGCTCCTGAAAAAAACGGGAACCGCCGCCCGAAAAAGTCTGGAAACATTCCTGCAAACAAAAGTTTACCTCGGACTGCACGTCAAAGTCGATCCCGACTGGCGAAATAATAATCTCAAATTAAAAAATTTCGGATATATTGAATAAAATAATTATCTTTGCACCTTAATTATTAATAGATAATTGAATTCGCAATGGCAAAAGTCGGATCAAAAGAAGTAATTATCAAGTACGAACAGATATTGGACGATTTGAAAAAGAAGACATATTCGCCTGTCTATCTTTTTATGGGCGAAGAGCCTTATTATGTTGACAAATTATCGGAATACATCGCCGACAATGTTCTCGACGAATCCGAAAAAGCGTTTAACCAGCTGATACTGTACGGTAAAGATACCGATGCACGTTCGATAATATACGCAGCATCACGTTCTCCGATGATGGCAAGTCATCAGCTTGTGATTGTGAAAGAAGCGCAAAATCTCGGCTCGGACGAAATAGAAAACATGGAATCGTATTTCACATCTCCGCTTGCAACCACGATTCTGGTTTTGTGCTTCAAAAACAAGACGCTCGACAAGCGGACAAAAGCGTATAAATTAATCGAAAAAAAAGGCGTCATTCTGGAAACCGCAAAATTGTACGACAACGAAATCGTCACATGGACAACGAATTATCTCCGGAAAAAAGGCGCGACAATCAGTCCTTCGGCTACAGCAATACTTGCCGACCATATCGGCGCCGACCTGAGCAGAATCGTCAACGAACTCGACAAACTGCTTATCCTCCTGCCCGAAAACAACAGGACAATCACCGACGAACATATCGAAAAAAACATCGGTATCAGCAAGGAATACAACATGTTTGCCTTAGGAACCGCCGTTTTGGCAAAAAATGTGCTTACAGCAAACAGGATTATCAACTATTATGCCAAAAATCCGAACAACAACCCGATGGTAGTGATTATGTCGTCGCTGTTTTCGCAATTTTTGCGAGTATTGAAATATCACGTAATCAAGCGCAACAACAAAAGCATACAGAATAAGGATATTGCAGTTCAACTCGGAGTATCGCCTTTCTTCCTGAAAGATTATGAATCGGCGGCGGCAAAATATTCAATACTGAAAGTCGTTCAAATCATCGAACTGTTACGCGAATACGACATGAAAAGTAAAGGCTGGAACAGCCCCGGCGTTCCGGATTCCGAACTGCTCAAAGAGCTTATTTTTAAAATCATGCATTAAAAAAACTTTATAATAATGAAAATAAAAGTATTTGAAAAAAATTCCATAATATATGGTTTAATCGTGTC
Organism: Prevotellaceae bacterium; assembly: GCA_031270335.1. GTDB lineage: Bacteria > Bacteroidota > Bacteroidia > Bacteroidales > UBA932 > JAIRLF01. The sequence goes on from JAISXV010000009.1 coordinate 9,279, forward strand.
GATAGTCTTACCGTTGATACTTTTTACGATTGTTTATTTAGTGAAATTTCACGATTACGGGTACTCGAACGTTTGGGAAATCCCGCAACTCAGAAAAAGCATCCCGAAAATCGTTAGTCTCTGCATATTTCCCAATGGACTGATATTTTACGGTTATATACTGAAAAACAGACTGCAAACGATGCGTGGAATGTTAAGTGGGACAATGATTTTGGCTTTGATTGCTATGATTTCATATTTTATTTTATAACTTTGCAGCGATATTTTTTGTAATAATGAAACGATTTTTACTGATAACGGTTTTGTTTTTTGCGACTTTGGCTACTGTCGAAGCCGCCAAATTGAAGAATGAAATACAGGGAATATGGAATGTGTCGAAAATCGAAACAACAGACCAAAGTCTCAATATGCTAATAAATAACAACGATTTATCGAAACTTCTTGTAGAATTTACAAAATCCGGCGTCGTTATGATTTCGGGAAAAAATTTCGGTAGCAAATACCGTGTCGAAGGTAACAAACTGATATTATCGGAAGGCATGGTAAAGAACATGTCGAAAGCCGAAGTGAAAGCAAACGTCAAATCCGGCAATCTCAGTCTAAACCTGCCGGCAGCTTTGGTGAAACAAATCATGTTGACAGTCAAAGACATGTATGTGAAATCGGGAGGCGAAGTTTTTATTGCCAAAATGATAGAAAATATTGCCGTAACATACAGCATCGAAGCTGTAATAACATTAAAACGCAAATAATTATGGACGGCAATTCTAATAAAGTGCGATTATTAATCAATCCTGTCAAACGGGGACGTGTCGAAGCAGGTTGCGATGAAGCCGGTCGCGGCTGTCTTGCCGGACCAGTGTATGCTGCGGCGGTTATCTTGCCGGCAGATTTTTTTCATCCCGACCTCAACGATTCCAAACAAGTCGCCGAACCGACGCGTAACAAACTGAGAAAATATATCGAAGAAAACGCAATAAGTTACGCCGTTGCCTGCGTCGATAACAAGGAAATCGACAAAATCAATATACTGAAGGCTTCGATAGTCGCCATGCATCGCGCTTTGGACGCTTTGCCGGTGAAACCGCAATTTATTCTGATTGATGGAAATAAGTTTTTCCCCTACAAAGATATTCCGCATTTATGCGCAGTCAAAGGCGATGCAATTTATGCGGCGATAGCAGCGGCGTCGATTCTGGCAAAAACCTATCGTGATGAATATATGACGAAAATCGCCGAAGAATATCCCGAATATATGTGGGAAATAAATAAGGGATATCCAACAAAACAGCATAGACAAATCATTGATAAAGTGGGCATTTCTCCATATCATCGCAAGACTTTTGTGAAAATAAACAACGACAAGCAGCTGAAATTGTTTTGATTAAATATTTTGAATAACGGATTTTGAACATTTGGCAAGTTACATTGTTATAACAACAGTAAGGTTTGAAGATATAAGCATGCACTCGGATAGTAGTGGGCGTCAATCACAATCTTTGGCATGATTTTTGCGGTAAAAATAATAGAATTGTATAAAAGTTGTATCTTTATATCTGAAAAATTGAGATTACAAAAATGAATAAAAATTAGAAAGGCATGAAAACAAGTCAATTTGATAAAGACTTATTGGAATTGGAAAGCAGTCTGACCCGTTTTGCATACAGTTTGACCTCCAACGAAAATGACGCTAAAGACTTAGTCCAGGAAACTTTCCTGAGAGCGTTGATTTACAAAGAACAGTATGAAGAAGATACTAATCTGAGGGCATGGGCGTTCGCTATTATGCGAAATACTTTTATCAATAATTATCGTAAAAGCGTCAAACACGCAACAACATTCGATTCAAGCGATAATCAGTTCCTTATCAATAGCCGTCCCGACGAAATAACACCGGAATCATCTTTTTCGGCAAACGAAATCAACAGCAAAATTGATTCGTTAGACTCAGAATTTCGTATCCCATTCAAAATGCACACATCCGGATATAAGTACAAAGAAATAGCAGATTCCCTAAACTTGAAAATTGGAACCGTTAAAAGCAGAATATTTTTCTCAAGACAAAAACTGATGGACGGACTCAAAGATTACGACAGAGATAGATAAGATTGTTTATATTTTCTCTTTACGGGCAGAATAAACAGGCGGACGAAGAAATCGTTCTGACGTCGCATATTAAGGATATGTAAACTGTTTCAACAAACTGGATAATGCCGAGTTTTTTGCCAGCGACAAATACAAACATGAAAAAGGTTTGATGATTTTTTGTCGATGGAAGTTCGAAAAACATCGTAACTTTGCAGGTGAAATTATATCAGTTATCGGCAAACATGACAAAAAAGAAACACACGAAATAGCAGAACAACAGGAAAAATAGAAATATCATAAAAAAATTATTACTTTTGCACTTGATTTTAATAAAAATAATAACGTATAAAAGTAAAATATTATGGCATTAGAAACAAGACTCCTTCCTTTGTTAACAAGATACTTGTTTTTCGATATGAAAAAAATCTTATTAATTATGACCTGTTACATGCTGTGCTTGTCGTCTTCGATGGCTCAGGACAAGGTACAGATTATTGCTCACCGCGGTTATTGGCAGTCACGCGGTTCGGCGCAAAATTCGATTGCGGCGCTTGAAGGCGCTAACCGGATTCGGGCGTATGGCTCGGAATTTGATGTGCAGATGACAGCCGATAACGTGCTTGTCGTGAATCACGACGGGACAGTCAAAGGCGTGGATATCAACAAATCGCCGTACGCTGCTATTAAAGATTCCACACTTGCCAACGGAGAAAAAATCCCGACCCTGCGCGAATATCTCGAAGCCGCCAAACGTACGGATATCCGTTTGATTTTCGAGCTAAAAACCTCCGACACTCCCGAACGCACCCTTGAAGCGGCGCGATTGTCGGTCGAAATGGTGAGGGAAAAGAAGTTAATGCACCGTACGGAATTTATCACTTTCGGTCTGGATGCGGGTAAGGAACTGATTCGTCTTGCACCCGAAGCCGACGTGCATTATCTCAGCGGTAATCTGTCGCCGAAAGAGTTGAAAGAACTGGGTTTCGCCGGAATGGACTATAATTATAACGTAATGCGCAAACATCCCGAATGGTTCAAACAGGCAAAAGCATTGGGACTTGCCATCAATGTATGGACGGTGAACGATA
>JAISXV010000099.1 GCA_031270335.1 Prevotellaceae bacterium
CTTCAAAACAATGGTGGCAGGCGAAAGGTCGCCTTCAAATTCGGCTGCCGCCAATCTGTTTTTTTCCAGATTGATATGCACAATATTTTGATAGTTTTTAATTCCAAACTCCAAAATACTGTATGTTTTCCCGATTTGCCTCGCTCCATTCACAATAAGCGGTTTATGGTTCGGGTTGTTTTTCCAGTCCACTAATTTTTGCTCAATTTTCCGTTTCATTGCGATAAAAATTTCCGCAAAGGTACTAAACTTGCCGAAAAAGTCAAAATATTTTGATTTTTTCGGTTTTTTTGATTAAGATTTATAGGATTAAATGATTAGTAGGATTCTTGTATCCGAAGGCAATCCTGTTAATCCTAATCGTATTTTGCCCATATAGTTACTTAATTCTCAATTTTGAAAGCCCAGGCATATTCGCAGGGACGGTTTTCCGGCGATTGCAGAGCCTCGGGGATTTCGACTTTGATACCGCCGTCGCCGGTAGATTGCCATTTCAACGGTTTACTATATCCCAGCAGTCTCACCTTGCTTTTCTTCTTTGGCGTCACGGAAGGAATGATTAACTCTTTTTCGGGAAATTTTTCGACAAAAGCATATACTTGTTTGTTGTCCTTGCTTCGTGTGAAACGGATATCGCCGGATTTCCAGACGTCCCGGGCGCGGGTTTCGTAGATGCCTTCGCCGTTTACTTTCAGCCACTCGCCCACGGCTTCGAGTTGGCGGACGGCTTCGGGATGAAATTTTCCGTTGGCGTCGGGACCGATGCACACCATGAAACTGCCGCCTTTTGCTACACAATCAACCAGGTGATTAACCACCCACTGCGTACCTTTGTAATGTTCGGCGACAGGGTCGTAAGCAAAACTTTTTCCCAACAGACAGATACTCATCCATGGCATGTTGGTGTTTTCCTTTCCTTCCGGGACAAATTCTTCGGGCTGATAGTAGTCGCCGTAGTTGCCGATGCCGCGTGCGCGAATCATCACATCAGGCTGGAGTTGCCGCATCATCTTGACCGTCTTTTTTGTCTCTTCCCAAACCGGTTTACCCAGCCACATGTCGAGGCAAATCATGTCGATAGCGCCGTAATTGCTGAGTAATTCACGAAGTTGTTCACGATGTCGGGTGATCATTGCCGACTGTTCTTCCGGCGTCGGGTCGGAGGCGGAGACAGTATGTCCCCATGCCGGAGGATAATCCTTTGGATTGATTTTTTCGTCGGGTATCGCAATCGGATGTCCGCAATAAGGACGAAAATCGGCGTCGTACCAGTCGGGATGCGAATAGTAGAAGTTGATTTTGACGTCGTTTTTACGGGCAGCGTCGCAGAGTTCTTTCACAATGTCGCGCTTGAAGGGCGATTCTTCGATACTGTACGCCAAATTGCAGGATTCAATCGGATGATTTTCCGTATTGAGATAATTAACTCTGCGTTGCACACGGGTTTTAGTATGAAACATCGAAAATCCGTCGCAGTGTTTCGAGGTGAAAGCAAAGGCTTGCATTCCGCAACGTTTGAAAAACGACATCCATTCGTCAGCGTTGAAGCCTTCGGGATTGAACGTTTTGTACAGTTCGTTGTACTCCATTTTCTTCTCTTTCGACATTGCCAGATAGGGGATTGACGCTTCGATTCCCCATTTGGAATAGACGCCCCAATGTATCCGAATCGAAAATTTAATGTCGCGAAAGGCTTCGTGCGCCGTTTCAGATGCGTGAATGTAATCCGCATCCGGCTCTTCCTCAACATAGTCTTTGACGACTTTATAATGAAAGTCGTTTTCGGGAAGGGTGACGCCGCGGGCGCGGTCTTGCCGAACCTGTTCGACTGATGGTACGGTTTGCGCTGTGATTGTCGCCGCTATACCAAACAGAAGGAAGACAAGTAAAAACTTTTTCATCGGTTATCCGTAATAACTGTTATGAGTTCGAGACGTAATCCAGCGGTAATTTGTTATACACCCGCGCAAATACGGCAATATTTTTGTCGTCGCCGGTAAAAGAATTCACCGGTTTGGACAGATAAGACGATATCGGCAATGGTAATGTTCCATTTGTCGGCTTGGTAAAACCGTAAAGTCCCACGTCTAATTTGGATTCTTTGATTTCGTTCACCGTCTGCACCACATCCTGACTGTTCCACAGCGCCATGCAGGTAGCAAGACGAGTCTGTTTGCTGACGCGGGAAGCGACTTCTCTCAACGACTTCAAATCGCCTGCTTCGTTTGTCAGCCAGTCCGGTTGTTGCAACATTAGCATCGGTACGGCGTCGCCGGCAAGATCCGGATGATTGAGATTGTTGATCGAATGCCAGACGATATTCTTTTTGCTGATGCCTTTTGTCGTCTCATACATTCGTTGCCAGCAACGGTTAAGCGATTTTTTACGGAAAACCGTCAACTGTTCTTCGGTTATCCGGTCGGCGCCGGGGAATTTTTCGCCCATCAGTTCGACGTACATTTCCTGTTCGCATGGCAACCACCGGATTTTATCGGGATTCCACAGCCAGTCAATTCGCAAGCCGTCCATTCCCGTTTTCCTGAAAGCATCTTCGATTGAGGCGCACAGATAATCAAGATATTTATTTGTGTACGGGATATGGTAATGGTGAGCCTGATCGCCGTAATTTTCCGAAGGGTTTTTCTGTAACCACAACCAGTTTGCTCCGAAACAAAAATATCCGAATACTTTCATGCCTTCTTTGTGACCGAGCCGCACCATTTCGGTGAGAAAATCGTGCTTCAATCCCGGCTGTTCGGGTACGATGCTGTTTTTGTACCAGGAATAACCATTGCACGAAACGGCAAAAGTTACGATGGCGTTACAGCCGAGTTCTTTGTGCCAGCGGACATGCGCTGCCGGGTCGGCTTCAGCCCAGCGTCCGGGTTGCGCCCATGGTCGTCCTTCCCATTGTACACTGTGATCCCAATTAAAATCAACGCAAAATGCCCGGATAGAAATCCGTTGTTTTTCTGTAGCCGCAAAAAGCGACGGAACAGACAAAACTGCAGCGCTCGCTGCAGTTGTCTTAAAAAAATCTCTTCTGTTCATACATATTCTTATTTAAGTACAAGTTGTGTCGAACCGACAAATGCTCCATCGAGGAAAACCTCAATGTCGAACGCTCCCGACATAAAATCCGTATCTTTGTAATATACACATACTTCCAACTCTTCGCCGTTGTAATCGACTTCTCTCATTGCCGAATAAATTAATTGCGAACCTCCGGCAATAGGATCGAACAGGTTCGTAACCGACTGTGTCAAAAGACTTCCATCGGGTGATTTTATCCGTACATAAACATTGCGGGAACCTCTTTTTGCGAGATTATTTTCTACCAAAGTCAAACAAATCTTCAACTGCGCAGTCTGCCGTGCTCTCGACGCCACTTTGTCTCTGTTGGTTAGAGCGATTGCGGTGATATCGCGAGTTTTCAGTTCGCCGCCTTTTTCGACCATTGACTTGAGAGCCGTCCTTTCTTGCGACAACTCTTGGACTTGCCGTTTCGACTGACTGATTTCGGATCGCACTTTGGTATTTTCGTCTCTCAAAGCCTTGTTCAACACGTTCAACGAGTCAATTTGATGAACATAGCCCGTCAGTAACGATTTGAGGTTCATTATTTCCTTCTCGTACTGACGCATTTTCGCTCTATTGGTAGCTTCGGTCTTTTTGATGCGTTCCATGAGAGCGTCAATTTTTTTACGTTCCGAACTCAGTTGAGCATTAATCGTATCGTTGCTCACACGCAATTCTCCATAATCGGTTTTGAGTTGTTCGAGATTGCTTATCACTTCCTGTTTTTCCTCGTTAGCGATAGCCAATTCTTCTGCCGACTGTTTCGTTATCTGATAGATATAAATCAACGAAGCAATCAGAGCCAGCGTCAAAACGATGATAACGACAAGCAGAGATTTGGCTTTGCCGCTTTTTTTCTGTGACGGAACCGGTGGCGGCAGTTTACCTTTGGGAGGCACGGGAGGAGGCAACGGTCCCGTATTATTTGCAGGATTCGAACCGGAATATTGTCCGGATAAAGGACTACTACTATTATTTTCCATATAAAAATTTTTTTTCGATATATAATATATTAACCAAATTCTATTTATTTTTGTTTAGTTATCAATCTGAAAACATCTTCGAGACGGTGTTCTTTCTGTCGCATCGTTATTATTGTCATCTTGTTTTCGACTGCCCAATTGAACAGTTCGGCTCTTATGTCTTTGTTGTCAAAACTTTTGACTAAAAATCCGCCTGATTCCGTCATATCTGCCTTTTCGACAAATGCTGCTTCTTTGAAAACATCGGCGTCTGCATCTTCCAGAAATTCAATTTCGGTGACTTTATCCGATATTTTAAGCGATGCAGTTGTTTCATCAACAACAATTTCGCCTTGATTGATTATTATGATATTGTCGCAAATGGCTTCGACTTCCTGCATGATATGCGACGATAGCATGACAGTTTTTTCTTTCCCCATTTCTTTTATCAGGTTACGAATGTCAACTATCTGATTGGGATCCAGTCCTGTTGTTGGCTCGTCGAGTATCAGGACGTCGGGATTATGGAGCAGGTTCTGAGCAAGTCCGACTCGCTGGCGGTATCCTTTCGACAAATTGCCGATTTTCTTACGGCATTCGGGCACAAGTCCCGTCATTTCAATTGCTTGCGACACTGCCTGCTTTTTGTGAGATACTTTGTAAATCGAAGCCGTCATGTACAAATACTCCTGCACATACATATCCAAATAAAGTGGATTATGTTCGGGCAAATATCCGATAATTCGCTTGATTTCTTCAGGATATTGAAGTACATCCATGCCGTTGACTTTCGCAATGCCCGACGAAGGACTGATAACCCCCGCCAAGATTTTCATCATGGTTGATTTCCCTGCGCCATTCGGTCCTAAAAATCCTGTAATTCCCGCTCCTTTTATAGCAAAAGAAACGTTTTTCAAGACACTCTGCGAACCATAGTATTTATCTAAATATTCGACACTTACAGACATAATGTATCATATTAAAACACTTGTTTTAACATGCAAAAATAGTAATAATTTTCTGATTCGATAAATATTTTTTGCACGTTTACATATTTCTCTTTACCTTTGTCGAATAAAAAATTAAAGAAATGAAGAAAGTAGTTAGTTTATTATCGGTATTTTTACTTGGCGTCGGCATGAATGCAGCATTGGCGTCGAATTTCGTTGACAGCTTAAAAACAAGCAGTAAGGAGGAACAATCCATGCAGGAAGTGTATGATTTTTTGAAAAAGTGCGGGCACTATTTCATTGCCACTGTTGATGGCGACCAGCCGCGAGTACGACCTTTCGGAACGGCGGTTATTTTCGAAAACAAACTCTACATCCAGACGGGAAAAAAGAAAAATGTGTCGAAACAGATGAAGGCTAATCCGAAAATTGAAATTTGCGCTTTGGATTTAGCGGCGGGCAAATGGCTTCGTATCTCAGCAACAGTGGTGAACGACGACAGGCGGGAAGCAAAACAGTATGTTCTCGACCAGTATCCGGATTTAAAGTCGATGTATTCGGCTGACGACAGCAATACGCAAGTGTTGTATCTCAAAGATATTATAGCCACATTTTCGTCTTTCGGAGGAGAATCGAAAGAATTGAGAATTGAGAATTGAGAATGGAGAATGGGAAAAGAATTGAGAATGGAGAATGGGAAAAGAATTGAGAATGGAAAATTGAGAATTGAGAATGGGAAAAGAATTGAGAATTGAAAATTGAGAATTTGGCGACGCCCAATAATTCTCAACTCTCAATTTTCAATTCTCAATTTTCCAAGTCCAATAATTCTCAACTCTCAATTTTCAATTCTCAACTCTCGAAGTCCAATAATTCTCAACTCTCAATTTTCAATTCTCAACTAGCGAAGTCCAGTAATTCTCAATTCTCAACTTTCAATTCTCAATTCTTTTTTCTTCTTGCGTTTTCGTCGAGCAGGAGTTTCCGCATACGGATAGCATTTGGAGTAACTTCGACACATTCGTCGGATTTGATGTATTCCAGAGCTTCTTCGAGACTGAACTGTATGGGCGGTTCGATACGCGCTTTGTCGTCGGAACCGGATGCACGGATATTTGTGAGTTTCTTTGTCTTGCAGACATTAATTGTCAAATCGTCGGCGCGAGTATGTTCGCCGATGACTTGTCCGGTATAGATTTCGTCGCCCGGACTGATGAAAAATTTACCTCTGTCCTGAAGTTTATCAATCGAATAAGCTATGGCTGTTCCTGTTTCGAGAGCAATCAGCGAGCCGTTGGTTCTCATTTCGATATTGCCCCGATACGGCTCAAAACCTTTGACTATGTGCGACATGACAGCTTCGCCCTGAGTAGCGGTGAGCATGTTGCTTCGCAGTCCGATGATGCCGCGTGAAGGGATTTCGAACTCAAGATGAATACGTTCGCCGTCGTTTTCCATGCTCATGATCGTTCCTTTCCGTCGTGAAACCATTTCGATAGTTTTCCCTGACAGATTTTCAGGCACGTCAATAGTGAGAAATTCAATCGGTTCGAGTTTTTCGCCATTTACCTCTTTGATAATCACTTTAGGCTGACCGACCTGTAACTCGTAACCTTCGCGTCTCATTGTTTCGATCAATATGCTGAGATGCAACACTCCGCGTCCGTAAACGGTAAACGAATCGGCGTTTTCGCCCGGCTCGACACGTAAGGCAAGATTTTTCTCCAACTCTCTGTCCAAGCGTTCTTTGAGATGCCTCGAAGTAACATATTTCCCGTCGCGACCAAAGAATGGCGAATCGTTAATCATAAACAGCATACTCATCGTAGGTTCATCGACCGATATGGGGTCGAGACCTTCGGGATTTTCGTAATCAGCCACAGTGTCGCCAATTTCGAATCCTTCGATACCCACAATAGCGCAGATATCACCACATTCAACCTTGTCCACCTTCTTTTTTTCCATTCCTTCGAAAGTCATCAAATCTTTTATTTTCGAACGGACTATCGTCACTCCGTCGCGCTTTACTAACGAGATATTCATTCCGTTTGTCAGCGTACCTCTTGCGACGCGTCCTACAGCGATACGTCCCAGATAATTAGAGTATTCGAGCGAAGTTATCAGCAGTTGCGGAGTGTCGTCGATAACTTTTGGAGCCGGAATTTCTTCGACAATCAGGTCGAGCAGCGGAGTAATATCTTTCGATGCGGTTTTCCAGTCGGTTGACATCCATCCCTGTTTTGCGCTTCCATACACAGTCTTGAAATCAAGTTGCCGTTCTGAAGCGCCGAGACTTATCATCAGGTCGAACACTTCTTCGTTGACCTCTTCGGGACGGCAATTTTGTTTATCGACTTTATTGATAACCACAATCGGCTTTAATCCAAGCGACAAAGCCTTTTGCAGGACAAAACGCGTCTGCGGCATCGTTCCTTCGAAAGCATCGACCAGCAACAGGACGCCGTCTGCCATGTTAAGTACCCGTTCGACCTCGCCTCCGAAGTCGGCGTGTCCCGGAGTGTCAATAATATTAATTTTGTATCCTTTATATATTACCGATACGTTTTTTGCGAGAATTGTGATACCCCGTTCACGTTCGAGGTCGTTACTATCTAAAATTAATTCTCCTGCCTGCTCTGCGTTCCTGAAAAGATTTCCCATAAGTATCATCTTATCTACCAGAGTAGTTTTGCCGTGATCTACATGCGCTATTATTGCAATATTTCTTATTTTCTGCATCCTTCTAATCAAATTTTGAGGGCGCAAAGGTAAACAAATTTCGTAACTTCAAGCATAATTTACAGAAACTTCAGTTGAGTGTATCCCAAAATTGTCACAGGTCCGAATACTTTTTCGTTTTTTTTGTGGTCTCCCTATACTGTCCCTATACTCATTTTTTGATTAAGATTACTCAATTTTTGATTAAGATTTATAGGATTAAAGGATTAGTAGGATTCTTGTGCCGTACAACCTTCCAGCCGCGCTGTACGACCTTCCAGCCGCGCTGTACAGACGTGGCATGCCACGTCTCTACGGACAACCTTTCATTATTGTAATTTGTTATTAACAACATCCAGCACCGTATTCAAAACCGGCGTAATCTTCAGACAAATTGCGTGTTCGGAGGGTTTCGTTTCGGGCAAAGCGATATGCAGTGCATCCTCTTTTTGTTCGAACTTCAATTCGCCTTCGACTCCCAGCATACTAATTGATTTTATCTGATGATATCTTTTCATAGCAAACATTTCTACTGCAACAGACTGAGTAGCTGTTCCGCAGACAAAAACATAAACCGTATCGCCTTTTGTGGTGAAACGAAAATCTTGCGCAGTCAGTTCTGCCATACGGGTAAAGTAACCGCCTTTGACTTGTGTCGGACCTTCGCCGAAAACCGAATACGGACGGGTACCATAAATTCCTTCGCCGTTTACTTTTAACCATTTGCCTATTTCCTTGAGCAAAGTTATTTCTTCGTCGTCAAGAGTTCCGTCGGCGCGTGGCGGAACATTCAACAGGAGATTGCCATTTTTGCTGACAATATCAATCAACTGGTCGATGACATATTTTGGGGTACTGTAATTGCCGTTTCTTGTCCAGAACCAATCGCCTATTGACACATCTGTCTGCCACGGTAAACCGTTTATACTCCCTAACTGACCGCTTTCGACGTCTTCAACGGCGACGCCGTCTCTTAAACCATCCCCGTGAAATCCGGCGCCACTGCCGTAATTTTTGATGCACATCACCGCTTCCAGACTGCCGTTATGGTTAGCCATATTCGTATTGTAATAATAGGCAATCAGTTTTCGTCCGGTTTCGCCAAAGGGTATGCCTCCGTCGAAATAGAATAAATCGGGATTGTGCTGGTCGAGCAAATCCTTGATTCTGACGATATAATCTTCGATAACTTCACTCGGCGGGTTCACTGCATAATGATAATCGGCATCCGTATATCCGGGATATTCTTTGTAATAGAGACCTGCATATTTCGGGTCGGCGCCATCGTAGGGAACGCCTGCATACTCGCCTTGCTTATCGGCGCCATGACTGACGGCAATCCAGTTCCATACTCTTTCCAAATGCGAAGTTACACCCCATCGCAATCCCGATTTACGCACGGCAGATTCCCATTTGCCGATAATATTTTGATGCGGACCGTGATTGACGCTGTTCCATTCGTGATGTTTTGAATCCCAGAGGTCGAAATTGTCGTGGTGTGCAGCCATTGCGACGATGTATTTCGCTCCGGATTCCTTGAACAGCGCAACCATACTTTCGGGATCGAAATTTTCGCCTTTCCACATTTCGATAATGTCTTTGTAGCCCACTTTCGACGGATGCCCGTAATGTTCGAGATGATACTTGTAATGTGCTGAGCCTTCGATATACATGTTCCGCGCATACCAGTCGCCGACAGCGGGTACGGTATAGGGATTCCAGCACGTCCAAATCCCGAATTTAGCATCACGAAACCAGTCGGGACAGCGATAATGTTCCAACGATTCCCATGAACTGTTAAACAGTTGCTGTTGTACCTGTGCTTCTGTTATTTTTTTTGTCCCGCATCCTGCAAAAATAGCAATTATACACCATATCAGCCCGAAAGTTTTTAACCTTTCCTTGTAAAATGTTACATGTTTTCTATTATGTAACTGTCTTAAATAAAATGCTTTAATTTTCATAATACCTTATATTTTTATTATTTTTTATTCATTATTAGAGTACAAATATAATACTTTTTTAAAATACCGCGCACCCAAGCATATATTGTTTTATTGTTAATCAGGAAAATAATCCGTACCTTTGCCGAAAATTCAAGACAAAAACAATATATAGGATATTATGCTTTTAGACAATAAAATACAACTCGCTCCGAACACGCCTTTTAAAGTAGTTGACTTTCTGAAACAATATACCGAAAACGGTAATTTGGACATTGTTACCGGTTTTTTCTCGGTTAATGCCCTTGCTTGGTTTGTAGTAAGTAAATAAAAGAATATAAAATCATGAATCTGAATATATTCAACAATAGCAACCTCTACGACGCAATCATCGACTTCTTTGCCAAACTTGGCATTCCCCTGAACTCAAATACTACTCTAAATCTTGATTTGCAAGATGTTGTTCTTGGTGAAAATTATAAAGACCGTGAGCCGTTCACAAATGTTGCCGAAACTTATTTTGCAGGTCATATCGACGACAGTATTTTTCAGACAAATAATTTGTTCGACAATAAAATTTCTTACGAAGATTCCGAAAAAGTTTCAGGTAATTATAACGGATTACGTTTATTTGCCCTGAAATTAAACAAAAAGCCCACCCGCATCGAAATTTCGGAACTCACTCGTGCGTTTAACCGCAAATCGTTGGCAATGCCGGTGGCGTTGGTATTGCAATACGATAAATATATATCGCTGGCTTTGCCCGAAAGATTCCTCTACAAACAAACCTGGCAACAAGGCGAAAAAGTCGGAAAAACAATTATTCTGCGTGATATTGACGTCGAAAATACACATCGCGGACATAAAGATATTCTGAAAAAACTGTCGGAACACAACGCCCACAACTTCAACGAACTAAACGAGGCGTGGAAGAAAGCGCTTGATATAAAAGCGCTTAATGATGATTTCTATTACGCTTTGGCAGGAAAATATGATAAAAACGGCAATCTTAAAGTTGAAGGATGGTATCAAAAAGCATTTGCCGACCTCAAAATCGACCTCGCAAAAGCAAGCCTGATTCTTGGCAAAGACATTGATAACGAATTACGTCCGCAGGCAGTTATCCGTATCATTGTGCGAATGATGTTCATTTGGTTTATGAAACAAAAAGGGTTGATTTCCAATAAGTTTTTTGAAAAACCTGTCGTCAATGATTTTCTGAAAAATGAAAATACCTATTATAACGCCATTCTGCAAAACCTCTTTTTCGCCGTTTTGAACAGGAAAATCGACGAACGCCGTTTCCGCAAAGAAAATCCGTATCAACCTTTCAATCCCGAAGAAAACGAACACGGCGTGTTTGATGTGATGCGCTACAAACGCTATTTCAAAGACGGCAAGGCAGACGAATTTCTTGCACTTGCCAAGCAAATTCCTTTTGTGAACGGCGGACTTTTTCAATGCCACGACTATAAATTCACCGGCAAAGACGAAACAGGCGAACTCAACCGAAAAAACAATTATCTCATTGACGCTTTCAGCGAAACAAAACCCGCAAAACTGTCTGATGATGTGATGTTTTCGCTTATCGACCTCTTCAACTCCTACGTCTGGACGATAGAAGAATCTACGCCCGAAGAGCAAGACGTCGCCCTCGACCCCGAACTCTTGGGAACGGTGTTTGAAAACATTATCGGCGCCTACAACCCCGAATCGAAAGAAAACGCCCGCAAATCGTCCGGCTCGTTCTATACTCCGAAACCGATTGTGGATTATATGTGCAGGGAGAGTTTCAAAGAAACGCTGAAAATGCGCTTTCCGCATTTGTCGGCTGATATTGACAGTTTGATTGACAACAACGAGGATAAATTGGATTTTCCCAATAAAAACAATCTGCTTGCGACAATCACAAGTTTGAAAATATTGGATCCCGCTTGCGGTTCCGGCGCATTTCCAATGGGAATGTTCAATTTGATGGTACGGACAATAGAAAAATTGCAGGAACACAAAACTACCTGCAAAAACAAATTGGACATTATCCAAAACTGCATCTACGGAGTTGATATTCAAAACATCGCCATTGAAATCTCGAAACTGCGCTTCTTTATCTCGCTTTTGGTGGATTATGAAACGCCCGCCGACATTGCCGATTTTGATGTGCTGCCCAACCTGGAAACCAAATTTGCCGTTGCAAATACGCTGACAGGCATTGATCTCACGGGCGGCGGCGATTTGTTTCAGCAGAATTTTATGGCGGAATGTCAGAAACTTACCGCCATTTTCACGCCTTTTACCACCGCCAAAACATCAAGCCAAAAGGCAAAAATCAAAAACGAGTTTGAAACCGAAAAACAGCGTTTGCTTTCCCTGCTTGCTCAAAACAACTTTACAGGCAATGAAATAGACAAAATCCGCGCGTGGAACCCCTTCAATGTCTGCTACTGCTCGCCCTTTTTCGACAGCGGCATAATGTTCGACATTCAGGGCGGTTTTGATATTGTGATTGGAAATCCGCCGTATGTTTCCGCTCCTTCGATGGTGGCAAACAATCTGCAATTACGACAGGAAATTATTGATACTAAACGATATATAACACTCTATCAAAAATGGGATTTGTATATTCCGTTTATGGAATTTGGCTTGCAAACACTCAAAGAAAACGGCATTTTTACAATGATTGTACCGTATCCGTTTACCAATCAAACTTATGGGAAAAAATTGCGGGAATTGATTGTAAATCAATATAATTTGTTTGAAATTGTTGATTTGAACGGCACGAAAATTTTTGATAATGCAACCGTAAGCAACTGTATTCCTTTCATTTCTAAAAACAAAAACAAAGAAAAATGTTGTTTTGTTTCAAATATCAGTGAGCAACAGCAAATTACACATTCTTTCAGTCAATTTTTTGCAGATTTAGTACCGGATAAAGATACGGCAGTTTGGAATTTAACAACCGAGAAACGCGAAACCAACCGCTACGCCGAAATGAATGTGTTGGGCGATTTTTGCTATATCAGCAAAGGAATGGTGCTTAATGCCGATGAAAAAACGGCAAAAGGCGAATTTTCAAAAGATGATTTGATTAGCGAAACAAAAGATGAAATCCACCCGCGAGAATATATTGAGGCAAAAGATATTGAAAAATACAGAGTTAAAAAAGTTCGCTATCTTGAATACAACACAAAACGTTGTCCGGATAAATTAAGTCGTCCGACTTTTAGGGAATTGTATGATAAACAGAAACTTATTATGAATTGTTTGGGGACAGTCAATGTTGCTATTGATGAAAATACAAAATTTCTGCATAATCATTCGTTGTATTGCGCTGTTTTGTGGAAAGATTTGCAAGGCGTTAAAAATAAGAGCATTTCGGCAAGCGTAAAACGCTATTCAAAGCTATCTCGAAAAGAAATGGAGAAATTGTCGGAAACAATGGATTTGCGATATTTGTTGGGTATATTAAATTCAAAATATGCATCTATTTTATTATCAAATCTTCGCGGCGGCGATTATCACATTTATCCCGAACATTTGCGAAATCTGCCCATACCCGCCGTAACCGATGCGAATCGTTCACTTGCAGAACGCATAACAGCATTGATAGGGGAGATATTGTCAGCAAAATCAGGTTATTGCAGAGACGTTACATTAGAACACGAAATTGACCGTTTGGTATATCAATTATACGGATTAACCGATGACGAAATTGCAATAATAGAAAAATAACGATATGGAAACCGAAAAATATCGTAAAAAAATAAAATTTATTTGCATTTATAAAAAACTTTGTACCTTTGCATCCGTAATATTTATGATTATGAAATTTAGATTATTTTTGATTGTATTGACAATAAGCATCGGCAACGTGTCGATTGCGAGGCAGGCGGTGAATGATTCCGTCTCTTATGCCTTTGGTGTTCAGATTGCAAATGACATTATCAGAAACGGGATAGTTGACGATATTAACTTGAACCTGCTGATCGAAGCCATCAACGATGCAAAATCGGGAAAACCGAAAATGAACGAAGAACAATCATTGCAAGTCCTTAGAAGTTACATGCTTGCCCGTAACGAGCAAAGCAGGAAAGCAAACGAAGCAGCGGGAATGGCTTTTCTCGAAAAAAATGCGAAAGACCCCGAAGTTGTCGTTTTGCCCTCGGGTTTGCAGTACAAAGTTCTTACAAAAGGCAAACTGCTGAGACCTAAAGTAACCGACACTGTTGAAGTTCATTACAAGGGTTCGCTTGTTGATGGCACGGAGTTTGAATCGTCGGAAAAGATGGCAGGCACGCCTGTCAGATTTATGCTTGGCGACGTCATTCCGGGCTGGAAAGAAGGACTGCAATATGTCGCCGAAGAAGGGCGCATAGTATTGTATATCCCGCCCAAACTCGCTTATGGCGACAGGGCTATGCAGGGAAGTCCCATTCCTCCAAGTTCGACATTGATATTCGAAGTTGAACTGTTAAAAATCATTCCCGGAGCAGCCGGAGCAGAGCAGTAAAGTGTTAATTATTTAAAATATAAAGCAATGAGTTATATTACCGATTACATTGAAGGAAATAAACAGCGTTTTTTGGACGAATTGTTCGGATTGATTAAAATACCTTCAATCAGTTCGCAGACAGAACATAAACCCGACATGCGCAAGGCAGCCGAATACTGGAAAAAAACCATTCTCGACGCCGGCGCCGACAAAGCGGAAATATTCGAAACCAAAGGAAATCCAATAGTTTACGGAGAAAAAATAATCGACTCGGCGCTTCCGACCGTTTTAGTTTACGGACATTACGACGTTATGCCTGTTGACCCTGTGGAACAATGGCTTTCGTCGCCGTTCGAACCCGAAGTCCGCGACGGGAAAATCTACGCCCGCGGAGCCGACGACGATAAAGGTCAGTCGTTTATACATGCCAAAGCCTTCGAATTGATGGTCAAAACCGGAACGCTTCCATGCAATGTCAAGTTTATGATCGAAGGCGAAGAAGAAATCGGTTCCGGCTCGTTGAAAATCTGGTGCGCCGACAACAAAGACCTGTTGAAATCGGATGTGATTATCGTTTCCGACACCGGCATGATTGCCGAAAATATCCCTTCGATAACTACCGGATTGAGAGGAATATCCTGCGTAGAAGTCGAAGTTTCGGGACCCTCGCACGATTTACATTCGGGATTATACGGCGGCGCTGTCGCCAATCCCGTCAATATCCTGTGCAAGATGATAGCCTCATTACACGACGAAAACGGAAAAGTCAAAGTCAAAGGATTTTACGACGATGTCGCAGAAGTCGGCGACGACGAAAGACGCGAACTCGCAAAAGCGCCGTTTTCGTTAGACGAGTACAAGAAGTCAATCAATATCAACGAAGTATGGGGCGAAACAGGATACACCACCACCGAAAGAACCGGAATCCGTCCGGCGCTCGACGTCAACGGGATATGGGGCGGATACACCGGCGAAGGCTCGAAAACCATTATTCCTGCCAAAGCGTCTGCCAAAATCTCCATGCGTCTGGTTCCGAATCAGGATTACGTGAAGATTGCGGAACTGTTTCAGTCGCATTTCGAAAGCCTTGCTCCCGCGCATGTTACGGTGAAAGTAACGCCGCTACACGGAGGACAGGGATATGTGTCGCCAATCGATTCGCCCGAATATCAAGCCGCTTACAAGGCTGTATCAGAGACGTTTGGCGTTGCGCCCGTGCCTTTCCGCAGCGGAGGAAGCATACCGATTATTTCAACTTTTGAACAGATTCTGGGCGTGAAATCCATACTGTTGGGATTCGGTCTCGAAAGCGACGCAATTCACTCGCCCAATGAGAATTTCCCCTTGTCGAATTTTTACAGAGGAATCGAAATCGTTCCTTTGTTCTACAAATATTTTGTTGAAGAATATTCAAAAAAACAGTCATGAGCAAAGAAATCAACACCGAAGAACAAGCGATTTGGGAAGGTCGTCCGAGTCAGTGGATAAACATCCGGACGTATGCGTACAGCGTGATATTGACGACGCTCATTGTCATCGTGTTGATTATTGTGCCGAAATTTCAGTGGCTGTTTGCTCTGTGTTTGCTGTATCCTGTCGGCAGGTCGCTGTTTGCATGGTACGAAGTCCGTTCGATAAGTTACAAACTCACTGAAACAAGGTTGTTACATCGTGAAGGAGTGTTCAACAGGGTTACGTCCGAAACAAAACTGTCCGACGTCAAAGAAGTTCTTTTAGTCGAACCGTGGTACAAAAGGATTGTCGGACTGGGAGACGTTCGTCTTAATATTAAGGGTTTTGCCGAATCGTACGTTACAATATCCGGGATTCGCAAAGCGGAAGAAATCAAAGAGATAATT
>JAISXV010000173.1 GCA_031270335.1 Prevotellaceae bacterium
CCAGAATGCTTGTGATTTTAACGTTTTCACCCAACAGAACGGAAAGAAAGCCTTCCAATACAACATAATCGGCTTTGTTACGAAGAAGCCGTTTTACCGCCCAATCAAATCTGATAAGATTGCGCTCATTTCTTGTTTCTTCTGTTTTTAATTCCTCGTTCATATTTAATCATTTTTTTTTGCAAAGATATATATAATTTTTGATATTTGAATTATATCCCACAAATTCTGATTCAGATATTTTTTACTACCTTAGCGGCGAATTAGTATTGTCAAACAAATGGAATTTATTTTATTCAGATGGCAGCAAAACATTTTTCAATATCCTTGCGGCGAGCATTATCGTCGATATCTTCAACCGACAAATACCTCGTTTTTAGACAGGTTTTTAAAAACTGACAGGTCTGTCTGTCAGTTTTTAAAACACTTTCTTTATCCTCCGAAGTCGTCGAACATAATCATTTCGTTTGGTACGCCGAGGCTATCGAGCATTTTCACACATGCGGAGTTCATCATTGGAGGACCGCACATGTAAAATTCGATATCTTCCGGAGAATCATGTTCTTTGAGATACGAATCGAATATTACCTGATGAATAAAACCTGTTTTTCCGTCCCATTTGTCTTCGGTTTTTGGGTCGGAGAGGGCTATGGTAAACTTGAAATTCGGGAATGCCCGTTCGATAGCGTGAAAATCCTCTTCGTAGAAGATTTCGCGACGGGAACGCGCTCCATACCAGAACGTAACCTTTCTGTCTGTCTTGAGAGTGTGGAAGAGGTGAAAGATATGCGACCTCATTGGCGCCATACCTGCTCCGCCGCCGATAAACATCATTTCGTTGTCGGTCTGACGCAGGAAAAATTCCCCGTAAGGACCTGAAACAACGACCTTGTCGCCCGGTTTGCGTGAAAAAACATACGACGAGCAGACGCCCGGATTCACGTTCATAAACGCCTTAGTTGCTCTGTCCCAGGGCGGAGTGGCGATACGGATGTTCAACATGACGATATTTCCTTCGGCAGGATGATTTGCCATTGAATATGCACGGAACGTACTTTCGGAATTTTTCATTTTCAGATCCCAGATTTTCAGACTGTCCCAATCCTCGCGATATTCCTCTTCGACGTCGATATCCTTCGAAAAATCCACTTCGCAGGGTGGGATGTCGATTTGGATGTATCCTCCCGATTTGAAGTTAAGCGTTTCGCCTTCAGGAAGTTTCACAACAAACTCTTTGATAAAAGTTGCGACATTCCTGTTGGAAACGACCTCGCATTCCCATTTTTTGATACCCAAAACCTCTTCGGGTACGCCGATTTTAATATCCTCTTTGATTTTCACCTGACAGCCCAGGCGCCAGTTGCCTTGTTGCTGTTTACGGGTGAAAAACCCTGTTTCTGTGGGCAGTATCGTACCGCCGCCTTCGAAGACCTGACATTTGCACATTCCGCAAGTTCCGCCGCCGCCACATGCCGAAGGCAGGAAGATTTTGTTATTCGAAAGCGTTGACAGTATTGACGATCCCGGCGTCACTTCGATATCCTTTTCTCCGTTGATATTCAGCATCACCGAGCCGGAAGGCGACAGTTTTGCCTTCGCATAAAGCAACAATGCAACCAATATTAAAATAAGCAGCAAAAAAACTACGACAGCCGAGGTAATTATCAGGAAGTTATTATCCATAATTTTTATAATTTATTCGTTTTAATCTATTTTTATTTCTATACCCGAAAAACTCATGAAAGCGATAGCCATTAAACCCGTAACAATGAACGTTATACCGAGCCCTTTCAATGCCGGCGGCACTTTCGAATACGCCATTTTTTCGCGTATCGCTGCGATGCCGACGATGCCCAGCAACCAGCCGATTCCCGAACCGAAACCGAAGACAGTAGCCTCAGCAACAGTAGAATATTCACGTTCCTGCATGAAAAGCGACGCGCCAAGCACAGCGCAGTTCACGGCTATCAGCGGTAAAAATATACCTAATTGATTGTAGAGCGTCGGAGTGAATTTTTCGACAATCATTTCGACAACCTGCACTATCCAGGCAATGACCGCTATGAAAATGATGAAACTCAGAAAACCGAGATCGACATCATTATACTGTTCCCCAAGCCAAGACAATGCGCCCGCTTGCAGGAGATACTTGTTTATCAGGTAATTGACCGGCACGGTAATCAGAAGTACAAAGACAACCGCCGCACCCAAACCCAATGCTGTGCTTACTTTCTTCGAAACTGCCAGGAATGAACACATTCCCAGAAAGTAAGCGAAAATCATATTGTTGATAAATATCGACTGTACAAATATTCCAATTAAATTCTCCATTTGATTTGCTTTTTAATTATTTCTCAATAAGTTTTTTATTTACAGAACGATGAACCCAGATAATCACGCCGAGAATAATCAGGGCGGCAGGAGGCAAGACCATCATTCCGTTATTTTCGTAAAATCCTCCCGCTTTCACGTAAAACGATTCGGGAACAATCCTGATTCCGAACAGTGTACCCGAGCCAAGAAGTTCGCGACAAAAAGCGACTATTACCAGAATCATTCCGTAAGCTGCGCCGTTGCCAAGACCGTCGATCAGCGAAGGCAAAGGCTTGTTACCCAACGCAAACGCTTCGATACGTCCCATGATAATACAGTTAGTGATTATCAACCCGACAAACACCGACAATTGCTTGCTCACGTCGTAAACGTATGCTTTCAGTATCTGGTCAACCAGAATGACAAGCGCCGCAACAACAACTAATTGCACGATGATACGGATACGGTTCGGTATTGTGTTGCGTAACAGCGATATGATGAAACTCGCAAACCCTGTTACTATTGTAACCGACAGACCCATAACGATTGCCGGCTGTAATTTTACCGTTACTGCCAAAGCAGAGCAAATACCTAATACCAAAACAGTTATCGGATTACCGTTATTAAACGGATCGGTAAACAGTTTGATGTTTTTTTCTGAAAATAAAGATTCTTTTTCGCTCATATTCTAATTGTTTTGTTTTTGAAGATCAAAAAATTTCGTATAATTCGACAGACAGTCAAATATCATTTTGCCGACAGCCTTGCTTGTGATTGTGCCGCCGGTGATGCCATCGACATTGTAGTCGTTCAAGGGAGCGCTGCCGTTTTTAAGGACTTCGACCGACGCAAATTTCCCGTCGCGATATATCTTTTTGCCCGAAAACTGTTTTTGAAATTCGGGAAGAGCGATTTCGGCGCCCAAACCCGGCGTTTCGCCGGCATGGTCGAAAACAGCCCCGTAAACAGTGCTGAAATCGTCATTCAGAGCGACATATCCCCAGATTGCGCCCCAAAGTCCGGCGCCGCGTACAGGAATGATATACTGTTTGTTACCCTTATCGTTACACACAAAAACGGGTAACAGCCTTTCTCTTTCCGGTTTTTTCAACTCCGCTTTCAAATCCATGTTAAAAGCGTCGCCTTCAACTCTTTTGCCGTTTGCATCTACCAGAAACGCTTCGACTATATACTTCTTATATTCGTTTTCGATATAAGTGTTTTTGTCGTCCGCCTTACTCACATCGTGGATTTTGTCCACCGAAGTCAGGATGTTCATCTTTTTTTCGACTTCCTTGTTTTTTTCCTGAGGAGCCTTGAGCGCTCCGGCGGCGACAGCCAAAGCCGCTGCGACTATAACTACCAGAACCGCAGCGTATAATACCGTGTAAACATTACTGTCTCTATTCATTGTTTCCTATTTTTTGCACATTAACTACTTTTTTTGCACGATTGCCGGCGCGTTTGAGACGTCGGCGTATGTTTGCTCCTACGACGTAATGGTCAATCAAGGGCGCAAATGTATTCATCAGCAAGATAACCAGCATTGTACCTTCGGGATATGCCGGATTGAACACGCGTATCACCACGACCATAACGCCGATCATGAAGCCGTATATCCATTTTCCGGTTTCGGTTTGCGACGACGAAACGGGGTCGGTCGCCATAAACACTAATCCGAAGGCTAAACCGCCCATTAACAGGTGATAATACGGTTCTATCTCCATGTACGAATTGCCTCCGATGGCGTTTAAAAGATACCCGGCAGCGAGCGTTCCGACAGCTCCGGAAAACATTATTTTCCAGCTGCCTGTGCCTGTAAAAATCAGTAAAGCAGCGCCTAAGAGTATTGCGAGTTTCGATGTTTCGCCTATCGAGCCGGGGATAAATCCGAAAAACATGTCGCTGACAGCGGGCAAATCCTGTATTTGTCCGGCAGCGGCGTTCGACAATGGCGTCGCTCCGGAATATCCGTCGGCAACCCATACCTTATCGCCCGAAATATGAGTGGGATACGAGAAGAAAACGAATGCCCGCGCCAGTAACGCCGGATTCCAGATATTCATTCCCGTTCCGCCAAATATCTCTTTACCAATGATAACCGCAAAGGCAGTAGCCAAAGCGACCATCCACAACGGAACTTCGACCGGCATAATCAGCGGAATAAGCATTCCCGATACCAAAAAGCCTTCGTTGATTTCGTGTCCGCGA
>JAISXV010000191.1 GCA_031270335.1 Prevotellaceae bacterium
GGTGAAGTAGTTGTAAGAGGTTCGCGTCCGGTTGTGTCCAATAATCAGGGCAACCTGACAGTAGATGTCGCCAATTCGTACTTGAAAGACGATATCAGTCTCTCAAGCATACTTGGAAAACTGCCGGGCATAATTGTCAAAGATGGAGAAATCCGTATGTTCGGTAAAGAAAAACTTCTGATATATATCAACGATATGAGAACGTATTCTCATGATGAGTTGAAATCGTTGCAACCTGTCGATATTGAGAAAATAGAAATCATCCGAAATGTGGGTTCAGAATACGATGCCGATGTTGATGCTGTCATAAAAATAAAGACAAGAAAAAAACGAAGCGAAAAAATCTTTGTTTCTTTGAATGATAATTTGGATATAAATCATTATTTATCAAATAGAGTTAATTTAAGTTTATATCTTGCTAATAACGAAAAACTTTCGCAATATTTTACGTACTATAACAATGCCGGAAAAGTCAGGGGACACAGCCGTTCCTATATATACACCTATTTTGATGATTACAGAAACTGTAATTTCAGGGATGATTATCCTGTCACTAAAAATTCAGGACACAGCCTGTTTTACTCCATAAACTGCACCATAAACAAAAATCAGAATTTGGGAGTTCAATACAGCGGCTCTTTTGCTGACGTCAGGAGAGACAGAAATGGAGTGAGACGTATTTATCATGATGAAGAATTAAATAAAACAGTGGATTTAAACAGTGTGGAAACGACAAAATTTCACAGTTCGACTGTTAATTTAAACTACACAAATAAAACCAGTGATATAAGCGAATTATCCATTGTTGCCGATTACGTAATCAGAAACAACGGCAAAACAACCGATATAACAGAATCGTCAATCAACTGGAGCGCTAATAATCTTATTAATACGGATGACGACGGCAATATTATTTCAATCAATCCGGAATATAAAATAGCATGGAAAAAATATACCGGCAATATCGGACTGAAATTTTCGCATCTGAACAGCCATTCGCTGGTCAAATTTCGTTCCGCACTTGGTGAGGATTACAGCCAAGTGTCCGAATATACGGGGGGAGCGTATATACTCTTCGGTGCAGATTTATCGTTTGTTGATATAAAATCGGGAATAAGACTTGAATACACAAGCTCTGAAATATACGAAAACAGGTCGAGTAATTTGACGCGAAACTATTTGAATTTGTTTCCGCATCTTTCCATAAGCAAAAAACTGAATGAACATCTTGATATAACGGCGTATTACAGGCGAACAATATCACGCCCGTCGATTGCAAGTATTAGCACAACTATTACATACAGAGATTCGTTGCATTACGTGACGGGTAATCCGCATTTAAAGCCTGTCATAATCGACGCATTAGTTTGCGACTTGAACTATCGTGGATTCGATATCTCGCTCGGCTACAAAATCTACAAAGACCAAATCTATTGGGAATGTTTTTCCGACAATCTAAATCCAAACAGAACAATTGATACCTATGGCAATAGAAAAGAAAAAAACAAAGTATTTATCGCCGAACTTTCATATTCGTTCAATCACCATGTATTCAGCAGTACGACAAGTGTTGATTGCCAAAAATCCAGATTGAATTTGCTTTTCAATAACGAAATCATAAGATTTAACAGACCTGTATATTCCGTTAGCCATTCGGGAAACTTGAAATTCCTGAAAAATACAAGTTTAAATTACAGATTCCGTTACGGCGCTCCCGGTGATTATGGTTATATGCGGTATAAATCGGATTGTAATTTAACAGCCACTCTCACTCAACATTTATTCAACAAACGATTGATGATTGCATTATCGGTGGAAGATATTCTAAAAACAAATAGAAAAAGTAATCGATGGACTTCATACAGTAATAATATTGCTGTTACACAGGACGACAACTGGCCGGATACGAGATATGTTTCTTTTACTGTCAAATATAACTGGGGTGTGAACAAGAGTATTCAGAGAAAAAAGTCGGATACCGACCATATTGGAAGACTGTAAGTTAATGAATAATTAACAATTAACAATTAATAATGAACAATGTTATGGAGCAAGAATGTGCACAATCTCTGATAAATTGTCATGTTGTACTTACAGATTAAAATAATCTGTAAGCATTACAATCCAGCAAAACAAGCTCCGACAACTCGGTCTATTGTAAGGTACTTTATCAACACTCACATTTATTCGCTGCATTTCAATACACGTTCAAGTTCCTTGTAGATTTCGTAAGCCACAAAACAGATGCAGACGTGTGCCTCTATGCGCTTTGGTATAAAATGGAACATTGGTCGCAATTCTATCTTTCCTTCCCCGAATTGTGGTCTGACACCCATTTTTTGCCTCGCCTGTAAAGCTCTGCTATTTCTGTTTCGTCAGAACTCACGCCGATAGTTTTCAGATAGTGGATTTTACCACCACTCTTATCAACAACAACGACACTCGTGCTACCGGAACGGTTATTTTTCTTACGTACAAACATGCTGCAAATATAGCTTTTTTTTGCTTTATAAAATGTGAGAGTTAGAGAGTGTCGAAGCCAAAAGTAATCGACAATATAACTCCGGCATTGGGGGAGCTCGAAGTTGATGTAACCAAAGCAATGAAAATGTCCGCAAGAAAACTCGCTCCATTTCCAGCCCTGCCCGATACCGACAGTGTAATCGCTGAGACTGATGGCAATATCCCGTTTTTTTACTTCCTGCATAAACCACTGTACGAGTTTCCACCATTCGTCGCTGAAAAGCGGCGGCTCGCTCGGCATGGAATAGCCATACGACAATCCGCCTTTGTCGCTGTGAGCATAATTGATTTGCAGACCGGTCGTTCCATGTCCCATTTGCGCCAGACGCTCCAATTGCCACGACAAACGCTCTTTTGTCAGCGGGTCGCCAAAAGCCACCGGTAAAAAGCCACATTCCCGTAACCCGGCGGCGGCGTACTAAAATCGTTGATTAATACTTCGCTGTGGGAATTGTTTCAACGATAGAGGAACGTTTAGGAGACGTTCGTGTTGTATTTTTGAGAATAAATTCAACAATTGGCATTGGGTCTTTGAGGCTATGAGGATGATGACCGATCCCCGGTTTTAAGATTACTTCAATTGGAGCATTCAACTTTTTGTACCGTTCAACAAGAATTGCGGTATTTTCCTCATACGGTACAACATCGTCGCTGTCTCCGCAAATACTCAGAATCGGAATTTTTTGTTCTGCTAACGGTTTTAGAGTGTCAATCGGATTGCCGTTGGATGTCAACGCTTTCTCTTCGGTGAGGTTGTAGAACTTCAAAACCTGCTGCCAATCGCCAGCACTTCCTTTGCCTTTTCCTTTGCCGCCCGGCCAACTTTTGAAATCGCAAACCGGAACGTCAAGGTATAGGCAAGAAACTTTTGTCGGATTGGCGATTGCCCAGCGAAGTGAACACAAACCACCCCGACTTATTCCAATCAA
>JAISXV010000229.1 GCA_031270335.1 Prevotellaceae bacterium
TGACAGATATAGAATGGGAAAACGGAGAAATCAAAACATTGAAAATAAAATCGTTGCTGGGAGGAAATCTCCGTATCCGCACGTCAACGCCATTGACGTCGCAAAACGGGAATCTGCAATCGGCATCCGGAACAAATCCTAATCCGCTGTTTAAGACGCATGAAATACCTGCGCCCATCATTTCCGAAAAGGCAAAACTCAATCCTCCGGGAGTGAAGGCAACTCAGGAATACGATGTGCCGACCGAACAGGGTAAGGAATACGTGTTTACAAAGTTTTAGATGAAAAGTTAATTTCTTTTAAACCATACTCGCAAGACTTTTCGAGTATTTTCCGTAACTTTAAACCGTTCGTCGGGACGCAGACCGGCGACCCAGATAATATCGTTTCCGGAAACTAATACCTGTTGCCGTTTTTTTTCGGTTACGGGCAGTTTGAGGTCGATGAAAAAGTCGCTGAGTTTCTTATGACCTTTCATCCCTAAGGGGACGAAACAGTCGCCCTCGTTGCAGGGTCTAAATATCAGCGGGAAAGTCAGTTTTGCCAGGTCGAACTCTCCGACATTCGGGTTGCGCAGTAATTGAAAAGCAGAATCTTTTTCCACAGTTTCACAGCGCAGTTCAAAACAGTCGGTGTAAATAACGGAATCTTTGTCAATCACATACGAATCTGTTTTTTCGTTGGCAGGCGATATGATAAGATGCGTACGGTCAATTAAAAGACAGTGAGTAGAAGAGAAAAACTGTTTTCCGGATACGGCCTTATCCACACATTCACAGATCTTTTCGATTGTTTCCCTGCGAAAACCGTAAGTTTTCAGAATGTAAAACAGCCGGATTTCTTTGGAATGCGACTGCCGGATTTTGTCAAGCGAGATATAAATATCGTTGTGTTTTTCGAAACTGTTGTCGTGCAGAAAGATTTCCGTTTCCGCTTCGAAAAAGTTATTTGCCTGATTAAGATATCCAATACTTTCGAGAACTTTTTCCCTGAACGAAGGAATGACCCCGTCCAATACCGGCAAAACCAAATGCCGTAACTTGTTTCTCAGATATTTATCGGACAGATTCGACGAATCTTCCCTGTAGCGGACATTGTTTGCAACTGCGTATTCTTCAATCTCTTTCCTCGAAAAATTAAGAAGAGGACGGATAAGATTATCCGTATGTTTCGGGATTCCCGTCAAACCGTTAAGACCTGCTCCACGTGAGAGGTTTATGAAAAATGTCTCCAGATTGTCGTCGGAATTGTGCGCAATAACTATTTTGTCGAATCCGTACGTGTTTTTTAACTCTTCGAACCAGTTGTAACGCAGTTCTCTTGCAGCAAGTTGCGTTGAGATTTTCTTTTCGGCGGCATATCTGTTTGTGTCGAATCGAATTGTATGGAAAGGAACGCCGCACTCGTCGGCAAAAGTCCTGACCAATTCCTCGTCGGCGTCGGATTCGTCGCCACGCAGAGAAAAGTTGCAATGAGCTATTGCACACTTAAATCCCGAATTGACAAACAGATGCGCCATCACCATCGAATCAATTCCGCCGCTGACAGCCAGAAGATAGTAGTTAGGGGTTGGGGATTGGGGGTTAGGGATTGGGGTATGGGGATTGGGGTATGGGGGTTGGGGATTAGGGTATGGGGTATGGGGTATGCCTTCGAGCGTCAGCCGCCTATACCCTATACCCCATACCCTAATCCCTGTATTCATAACTCTTAACTCTTAGTTCTTAACTCTTCTCAGGCATACCTTCAAGCGTTAGCCGCCTATACCCTATACCCCAACCCCTATGCCCTGTATTTTCGAGCCTATACCCTATACCCCATACCCTATACCCTGTACTCATAACTCTTAGTTCTTAACTCTTAGTTCTTCTAAGGTTGCGTAATTTCTTCACCATCTTGAAAATCGGACTAACATGCCGTTCGATTTTTTCAGCATATATATCGCTGATTTTTATCAGGATACCTGTTTCTTCCACGTTTCCGAAACCGTGATTTATCGCCGTACCGAACACCTTCATCGAAGGCGAAAGATTCATGTACGAATTAATCAGAGGAGGAATGTTTTCGCCGAACGAGCGTATTTCTTTTGCCAGAATCCTGTAATCGTCTTTATATGTTTCGCCAACAAGGAGTTTGTCTAATTTTTCCACATCGGGATTTATCTCTAACGGCTCTATCGGAGTGATTAGATTTTCGGCGTCCGAAAAGTGTTTCCGCAAGAAATACAGCAACATATCACGCGCTTCGGTGTTGAAAGTCCCGTACATCGTCACCTTTCCCAGAAAATAATTCATTTCCGGATGTCGCAGAATCAGCGCGCCCAAGCCGTCCCAGAGGTTGTCGAGAGCGTAAAGTCCTTTGCTACGGAGTTTTGTCGTCTGATAATTTGGCTGTACAAACGAGCGTCCGAGTTCGATAGTTTTTGGGAGATAGTCATTGACGAACTTGTCGGAAAAATTGAACAGTTCCGAAGTGGCGAGGTTTTTCACCGAGATGTCGTTACATGCGATATAACGGTATCCGCCAAGTATTTCGCGTTCTTTCGGATTCCAGACAATCAACTGCGAATAACAGTGTTCTTTCGACACATCAAATTCGTCGATATCAACGCTTTCGCCTGTACCGCCGCCCGCCGAACGGAACGCAATTTCACGTAAACGTCCGATTTCGAGCATGATATTGGGCGAATCTTCGTGATTGACAATATACAGCAAATTACCGCCATTATTGGTGTATCTCAAAAACTTCTTGATAGTCAACTCTTTTTCGATTATTTTTTTGTCTATCGGAGCAATTATAGGTTTCATAACATCAAAATATTAACATATTAGTTTTCTGAATAATTTAAAGTCAGTCCCACAGAAAAAATACCTTCCAAATCGTCCTTTCTCATTCCGTGTCTGATATTTATCATGTAATCTCCCTTTTCGGGGAAACGTATATATTCACGATATAAAAAAGTGTTTTCCCTGAATTTCGAAAACAGCCCACCCTCTCCGGTCCATCTGCCGTCGTCGTGAGCGAGGGTGAAATTGAGCGTATCGGTAGTTGTGTTTCCATTGGGAGCGTTGATATTCAGAAATAAATACAGATTTTGGAAACTGTAGTCCGTTCTGTTTCTCAAATCGATCGACAGTGAATACAGCGTAAGAGTATCATCTGCGGGAATGTTGAATTTCAGCACAGTATCCTTGTTCCAGACGCAGTCTTTAATGATTGTGTTTTGTTGCCAAACTCTGTTTTTGTCTGTACATGAGTACAAAAGCAAAATCGCAAATATCAGCATAAAACAATTCTTATGATTCGTTCTTTTTATTGACATTTTTCTGTTTGTTTTTGTTGCGTCTGGGACCTCGATTTCTTCTGTTTTCCGACGCTTTTTTGTTGTTCGGATCGGTAGCAACGGCTGGAGTTGCGGAAGTTTCAGCAACAGCGGCAGTTGCAGGAGTTGCGGTAGCGGCAGTTGCAGTAGCGGCGGCGGGCTTTTTCTTATTTTTCCGTTTTTTCCTGTTTTTGTCGAAACGGGTAAGGCTGTCTTCTCCGACTGCGCTCTTAAATTCGGAATCGTTTTCGTCGTTGCTATCAACGTGTAATTCAAATCTTTCGCCTTTATTGTTGCTGTCGATCATTGCTTTGACTTTTTCGACAGGAACAGGGAAGATCTGAGAGCTTCCGGCAGCCGAAAAATACATTATACCTTTCAATACATCAGTCTTTTGCAGGAATATCGTGCCATTAATCGTTTCTATCTGGCGGATTTTCGGGAATGCTTCCCATGCGTCGAGATATGTATCTAATTCATAGTTCAAACAGCATTTCAACTTGCTGCACTGTCCGGCGAGTTTCAACGGATTGACGGATATTTCCTGATGCCGTACCGAATTAGTCGATACCGAAACGAAGTTCCTCATCCACTGCGCACAACACAATTCTCTGCCGCAGGGTCCGATACCGCCGATAAGCCCCGCCTCCTGACGTGCGCCTATCTGCCGCATCTCAATCCTGATTTTGAAAGTGTCAGCCATGACTTTAATCAGTTCCCTGAAATCAACACGCTCATCGGCAATGTAGTAGAATATTGCTTTTGTTTTGTCGCCCTGAAAATCGACGTCGCCAATCTTCATGTTCAATCCGAGCGAGCTCGCCATTTTCCGGGACTCTATCATCGTCTTATATTCAATAGATACAGCCTCTTGCCACTTTTCGATATCGACAGTTTTGGCAATGCGGTAGATTTTTTTCAGGTCTGCCGTTCGTGCGTCGGTAACGTTTGGATTCGCTTTCAGGAATTTGAGTTCGGCGACAGGTCCTACCGCCGATATAATCCCGATGTCGTGACCCGGCGAGGCTTCGACCGCTACAATATCGTTCTCTTTCAAGTCGATACCGTTGACGTTCCTGTAAAATCCTTTCCTTGTATTTTTAAACCTGACCTCGAAAATGTCGTATTCTCTGTCAGCCGGAATATTCCGAAACCAGTTGTAAACAGTCAGTTTATGGCAATTTTTCACTGCCTTGCACGATATCATTTCTCCTTCTTTGTCGGTTTCGGTAACGCATCCCCGCGACCAGTATAGTGTTCCTTTATTTATTGTCATCTTTCGTTGTTATTACATTAATCAGATAGCTTTATGCCCGTCTAATTCGTCGCAAAAGTACACAAAAATTCGGAAATGAAAGATGTAACAGAAAAAATGTATATTTTTGCAAATGTTTTTGATTAAAAAAACTGTGTTAATATGTTGAAACACTATCTTATAGTAGCATTTCAGAACTTGTGGAAATACAGGTTGCAAAATATTGTGGGGATAATCGGTTTATCCCTTGGTTTTATCTGTTTTTCAGTTGTTGTCTTTGATATTGAGTGGAAAACAGGACGCAATTCCGAATATCCGGGACAATCAATCCGAACAACGTTTCGAGAATATGTGCCGCCGGATAACTTTGAGAATGTAATAGAAAACCGGATACTGAAAGTGGCAGGATGTAATCCCGTCGAAATGATTAAAAAAGGAGTTGGAAATCGAATATGAACAATCTAGTAAAAAGTTATCATACTTATGCAATTATTACAATAATATTCTGGGCATTAGCGTTTGTTTTGACAAGAATAACGATAAAATATTTTTCAGTATTTTCTCTTGGCTTTTTAAGATATTTTATTGCTTCATTTATATTGGCGATTGTCGTAATAATCTTTAAAATACATTTTCCCGATAAAAACGACCTGAAATGGTTTATATTGTCCGGACTGTCCGGTTTTGCAGTTTATATGGTTACCTTTAATAAAGGCTGTGAGACAGTTTCGGCATCGACAAGCAGTGTAATTCTTGCCACAGCTCCTGTTATTACAGCAATTCTTGCCCGGATTATTTATAATGAAATCATAAAACCAATACAGTATTTTGCAATATTAATAGAATTTATTGGAGTAATAATTCTTACAATGACGAACGGAATATTTACAATAAACAGTGGAATAATATGGCTGTTAGTGTCTTCGATATTAATAAGTTTTTACAATATTTTACAGCGGAAATTAACAAGAAAATATACCGCTCTGCAAACAACTGTTTACAGTATTTTTTGTGGAGAACTTTTTTTATTTGTATTCTTGCCGGAAACAGTTAATGAGGTGAAAAACATTCCAATAATACAATTCCTGTATGTTGCCATTCTTGGTATATTTTCAAGTGCAATAGCGTATATTTCATGGACTAAGGCGATTTCTTTGGTAAAACATACATCATCGGTCGGCAATTATATGTTTCTAACGCCTTTTCTAACTGCAATATTGGGATTTATAATTATAAATGAAAAACCGGATATTCAAACAATATTTGGAGGGATAATAATACTCGGAGGTCTGTTTTTATATAATCTCGGAAATAGTAAACTTGCTGATAACCCGAAAAATAAC
>JAISXV010000266.1 GCA_031270335.1 Prevotellaceae bacterium
TTTGCCTTTTTCGTCTTCTATCAGGATATCGAACTTATTATATTTGTCCGTCTTATTGTCCTTATTGGTTTCGCTTTCGACGATATTTTGTACCTTAACATCATACCCGAACAGTTCGCTCAAAAAACCTTCCAACACATCGTAATTGGCTTTGTTGCGCAACAATCGCTTTAATGCGTAATCAAATGAAATTAATACTCTTTTTGACATATCTCTATCTTTTTAAAATTTCGTGCAAATATACGCTTATTTTTCAAGCAGGTTTCCTTAAAAACTTTCTTTTATTACTATTTCGTCAATATTTTTACGAATAAAATGTCTCGGATTCGGTTCTTCGTCCGTTGAATATCCGATTATCAGCAGATTCACCGGCTCGAAATTAGCGGGGATATTAAATTCCCGTCTCACGATTTCGGGGTCGAAACTGCATACCCACACGCTGCCAAGTCCCAGTTCGGTCGCCTGAAGCATGAGATGGTCGGTTACAATACTTGCGTCGATATCGCCGGAACTTTTACGGTCGTGCGGGCGTTTCCAGCATTTGTTCAAGTCGGCGCAGACAATGATTGCCAAAGGCGCATCGAAGGTCTTCGACCCTTTCTTGAGTTTTTCCAACCCTTCGTCGCTTTCTACAACTATCAACTTTACAGGTTGATTGTTACAAGCCGTAGGAGCAAGCCGTCCCGCTTCGAGAATCGTTTGCAACTTCTCCGGCTCAACCTTTCGCGAGGCATATTTCCTTGCCGAAAATCTTTTTGTTACTAATTCTATAAATTCCATATTCTTATTTTCTTTAATTATTCATTCAAAATTCCGTTTAATTTCAGGGAGCAAAAGTAATCAAAATTTGAGAAAGGAAAATAGAAAATCGTTATCGTGCTGATGCATTTCAAATTGTCGTTGTTGTGAATACTTTTTCTACCAATATATATATATATATGTAAGCGCCTTTACTGTTAGGACAGTCGGCTTTGGCAAAATTCGGCAAAATATCTATCACCTGCAAAAAGATTGAAATTACTTTTGAAATTTCTCCATAATCATCAGTTTATATTTCCATCATTTCCTCTGTTCCAGTTTGTCAGGACGGCTTTCACTTTGCCGAGTTGCGCTTCCACCATGTTATATTCGTTTTTTCCGGAATGGTGTTCCACGCTGTAATATCCGGTGTAGCCGACATCGCGCAGTACTGCCAGTCTTTTATGAAGATTTGGGTCTTCGCAGACATTCCACGGGATATGCGTGTGAGCCACGTATGGCGCAGCGGCTTTTTCGGCAGCGAGGACTTCTTCGGGTGTGCCGTACCATCCGCCGAAATGCATACAGATAGCAAATCCGGGATGTGCAACAGCCTTTATCAGTTTCTCCATGTGCACCCAGCAACGTTCGGGTCCCCAATGCACTTCGGCGCCAACCCGAAAACCGTGGTCGTAGGCAAACTGCGCCAGTTCTCTGTAACGGTTGACGATAAAGTCAAATTCCTTGTCCGTCCAGCCGTCGATATCCTTGCTGTCCTTCTGTCTGCTCGCCCCTGCATCAAAGCGGACGAATCCCACGCCCCATCGCATAGCGATTTGCATGTAACGGTCTTGCATGGCGCGATGTGTAGCAGCGTCTTTGCCTTCGGACTGTATGATAGTCGTTCCGTCCACTGCGATGTTTGGCACGACTAATTGGCGATCTTCGAGGGCGGTGTGTACTTTGTTAACAAAGTCATCGTCCGTCGATCTTATCATTCCGTTCCACAGGTCGGCAGCGTTCAGTCCGTACCGATACTTGCAAGTCTCGAAAAAATGAAAGATGTCCATCATTCCCGTTTCAACCAGTCCGTGAAACGAATAGGATAGCATGGAGATACGCAGAGGTTTGAAGACCTCTTCGTTTACGGGCGCCGTCATGGCAGCCAGTGTTCCGGCGGGCGCCGCGGCTATTGCGGCAGTTCCCATTGCCAGATTGCGAAAAAAATCACGTCTTGTAGTCATTTGATATCTGTTTTTTTAATGTTTCACATTTCCCATCCCTTGCGCACTTTACGTGCGAGGAGTTTGTTTGCCGCTTCGTCGTTGGTGACGGTGCGTGTACGGGGATCGTACATCAGTTTTTTGCCATTGCTTATCAGCGATACGGAGCCCAGGTTGAAAGTTTCGTTCACTTCTTTGGCATTCTCAAACGAAGCCGGACCCTTGCCTTTCCCGCGACATCCGTCAATCCATGTCTGTAACCATCGGGCGGTACCGTCCGACAGTGCAGCGTCGAGACTTTCGGTTAAAGGTTCGCCCTTGATGTCGGCAAACTGCGAAGCCTGCTCGCCCAACAGTTTGGCGTTGGCGCCGAAAAAGTCGCCGACGATAGCGCCCCGGTCACCTACGAACATCATGCCTTCAATTGG
The DNA here is from genome assembly GCA_031270335.1 of Prevotellaceae bacterium. Taxonomy (GTDB): domain Bacteria; phylum Bacteroidota; class Bacteroidia; order Bacteroidales; family UBA932; genus JAIRLF01. Next base: position 2,390 of record JAISXV010000266.1, read on the forward strand.
TAGGTCGTCGTTGTCGTAACCTTCCGGCGTTTGTGGTTTCATTCCGCCGTCGTGCCACTGCAGGATGATTTTGTCTGAGCCGTCCTTGTAGGGTATCTCAAAACGGTAGGCGGCTGCCATCGGGTAGGAGTAGTCGTTCACTATGGTGGATGGCACGCCGTTTTTCAGTCCGATGACCCGCGAGAAGCGCGTACTTGCCGAGATCGCCGAATCCAGGTTCAGGGCGCGAAACACAGGCCAGAGGCTGTAGTATCCCATGTCAGCAATCGCTCCGGCGCCAAATTCGTACCAGCCGCGAAAACAGCAGTGCGTGTATTCGAAGTGATAGTCGCGCATTTCGGAGGGTCCCAACCATAGATCCCAATTCAGTCCATCGGGTATCGGTTCCTTTTCGACAGGAATCACCGGATACTGCGGCCATACCGGACGGTTACTCCAGTTGTGGATTTCCCGTAGCCGGCCTATCGCCCCTGCCTTAATCCATTTCCGGATCAGGTCGATATGTTTTCCGTCGCTCAGGGCGTTGTATGCCAGCATGTATGTCGAAAGCGGAGAGTCCTTAGCCGTGTCAACCACCTTCATCGCTTCGTACATTTTATTACCCAGCGGCTTGTGCATGATGACGTGTTTGCCCCGTTTCATACAGTCGATAGCCTGAAAAGCATGATGATGGTCCGGCGACATGATTTTTACGGCGTCCACATCCTTCAGCGTATCCAGCAGTTCGCGGTAGTCTTCGGCGGCAGTCACCGAGCCTTTATATCCGGGTCGATTCTTGCGATAGTAAGTCTCTACTACTTCTTTCATGATGTTGCGTCCTCCGGGGATGCCTTTGACGCCCTCTTTCCATGCCGGCTCGCCCATAAGGTTACGCAGGCTGTTGCGTAAACCGTATTCACTCCAGTGGATGTAGTTGTAACTTTCCCTGTTCGGGTCAGCCACGCCTGCAATGTCGATTGCCGGAGATTTAAGCAGCGTGCCCAATTCCGCAAGCCCCTGCGAGCCGCAACCGATGTGTACCAGACGAATCCGGTCACTCGGCGCAACTTTGCCTTGCTTTCCTGCGGCGAATACATGGGATGGAATCACCGTGAAGGCTCCAATCGCCGCCGCACCGGTCGAGAGAAAACTTCGCCGGTTCATTTTTGCTGTACTTTTTGTTTCTTCCATATCATTCTCTTTTTTTCTGTTTTCTTTTGTTGCCATATTTACTTTTTTCATCTTAATTACAGATTGCAAAATTATAAAATATTTTTGATACTGTGCAGAAAATTTTTATTAAATATAACAGAATCCTGTTTTCGTTTGGTTACAATTTAATAAACAGAGCATTATGGGATTTGCCTGTAAGCTTATATTCGTCGTTGGAAGCGGGAAATGAAAATAAAAAGTAAAAAAAAATTCAAAAAATATTGTGATTCAAAAAAAAGTTGTACCTTTGCAAGCCGTTTTATACGATTAATTTGATATTAAAATAAAGAATAACAGCATTTTATGTTAACGATTCAACAGTTAGTAAGAAAGGGGCGCCGGAAATCGGAGAATAGTAGTAAGGCGCCGGCATTAGATGCCAGCCCGCAGAGGCGGGGAGTTTGCGTGAGAGTTTATACGACCACGCCCAAGAAGCCAAATTCGGCTATGCGAAAGGTTGCCCGTGTGAGGCTGACCAATCTGAAAGAGGTGAATGCATACATCCCCGGCGAGGGGCATAACTTGCAGGAACACTCGATAGTATTAGTACGCGGAGGTCGTGTAAAGGACCTTCCGGGAGTTCGTTACCACCTGGTACGCGGAGCGTTGGACGCTTCGGGAGTAGAAGGACGTAAACAGGGACGTTCGCTTTATGGGACAAAACGTCCGAAAGCAACTGCCGCTAAAGGTGCGCCAGCCGCTAAAGGTGCAACAAAGAAGAAATAAATATTTAAAAATTAATAGATTATAGAGAAATGAGAAAAGCGAAGCCTAAAAAGAGGATTCTACTTCCCGACCCAAAATTCGGAGATGTGTTAGTAACACAGTTCGTTAATAATTTGATGTACGGGGGAAAGAAGAGTATTGCCTACACAATATTCTACGATGCGTTGGATAAAGTAGGCGAGAAGATGAAAGATTCAGAAAAGGCTCCTCTCGACATTTGGAAGAAAGCGCTTGAGAACATCACTCCTCAAGTTGAAATCAAAAGTCGCCGTATTGGTGGCGCAACATTCCAGGTGCCTACGGAGGTGAGACCCGAACGGAAAATTTCATTGAGTATCAAGAATATGCTGTTATACGCTCGGAAGCGTTCGGGACATTCGATGGCAGAAAAACTGTGTGGCGAAATCGTCGCTGCATATAACGAAGAAGGCGGAGCCTTCAAACGGAAGGAAGACATGCATAAAATGGCTGATGCTAACAAAGCCTTTGCACATTTCAGGGTATAATTTTTTAACCCAGAAGGAAGTTTTAGAATGGCAAGAGATTTAAAATATACGAGAAACATTGGCATCATGGCGCATATCGACGCCGGAAAGACCACTACTTCGGAACGTATTCTGTTTTATACGGGAAAAACTCACCGTATAGGCGAAGTACACGACGGAGCAGCAACGATGGACTGGATGGTGCAGGAACAGGAGCGAGGCATAACTATCACATCTGCCGCAACAACCGCGTTCTGGACGTATGAAGATAATACGTACCATATCAATCTGATTGATACTCCGGGACACGTTGATTTCACGGTCGAAGTAGAACGTTCGCTGAGAGTGCTCGACGGCGCAGTCGCCACATTTTGCGCAGTCGGCGGAGTAGAGCCACAATCGGAAACAGTTTGGCGACAGGCAGATAAGTATGGAGTACCACGTATTGCATACGTAAATAAAATGGACAGAGTAGGAGCTGATTATCTTAATGTAATCAACGAAATGCGCGAAAAGTTAGGCGCAAATCCCGTACCTGTTGCATTACCAATCGGTTCCGAAGACAAATTTGAAGGAATTGTAGATTTGATCAGTAAAAAAGCAATCATATTTTTTGACGACAAAACTGTACGCGACAACTTTGTATATAAGGATGTTCCGGCAGATATGGTTGATGAAGTCGAAGAATGGAGAGGAAAATTAATCGAATCCATAGCCGAATATAACGACGATTTGCTGGAGAAATTCTTCGACAATCCCGATGCTATCACCGAAGAGGAAATCATCGACACGATACGTAAAGCCACTATCGGAATGTCGATTACGCCAATGATGTGCGGTTCGTCGTTCAAGAACAAAGGCGTTCAGTATCTGTTGGATGCGATTATCCGTTTCCTGCCAAGCCCCTTAGATAAAGGCGCCGTACAGGGAAAAGACGATAACGGAAACGAAGTAACCCGCCAACCGTCTGCAAAAGAGCCGTTCTGCGGATTAGTGTTCAAAATCGCCACCGACCCTTATGTCGGACGTCTGGCGTTTGTCAGGGCATATTCGGGCAAACTCGAAGCAGGTTCTTACACTTACAATACACGTTCGGACAGAAAAGAAAGAGTGGCGCGTCTGTATCAGATGCACTCTAACAAACAGAATCCCATTGAGTTCGTCGAAGCGGGAGACATCTGCGCAGCCGTTGGTTTCAAAGACCTCCGCACAGGAGATACGGTTTGCGACGAAAAACATCCTATCACTCTGGAATCAATGAGTTTCCCCGAACCGGTTATCGGATTGGCAGTAGAACCGAAAACCCAGAAAGATCTCGACAAATTGGGAATCGCTCTCAATAAACTTTCGGAAGAAGACCCCACATTCACAGTTAAAACCGACGAAAATAGCGGTCAGACAATCATCAGCGGAATGGGCGAGTTGCATCTCGAAATCATTGTCGATCGTCTGAAACGCGAATTTGGCGTCGAAATCAATCAGGGCGCTCCGCAAGTGAATTACAAAGAGGCGCTTACCGGAACTATCGAGCATCGGGAAGTGTTTAAGAAACAAACCGGCGGACG
>JAISXV010000051.1 GCA_031270335.1 Prevotellaceae bacterium
GTGGTTTTGACCAGAAATGTTGTTTCAAGCAACTGTTTTGCCTCAAATTTTTCTTCTTTGAGATTGGTACTGTCAATAATCAAAGGATTGTTTACAACAACAGGACTTGTTGCTTTTACTTTTGTGATATTCAACTTGTTTTGTGAAAAAGAACTTCCATATATGAATATGCACAGGACGAAAAAAAATAGTTTTACTTTCATATTAAACACTTTTTATTTTTATAAATAATCGTGCAAATATACGCTTTTTATTTTTATTGCAAATTTTGTATTCATTTTCTCTTGTTTCAAAGTTATTCCTCTTTTTCATTTGCACGGAAAAGGTTTATTTTGCTTCAAAAAATACCATTTATGGAAGAAAAAACTGTGAAAATCGTCAACATCTGTGTTATCAGCGTGCTGATTTTACTATATTTTTCACGCGATTGTAAAAAATTATAGTCGTTTATAATCAAATATTTGCAGTCGGATAATAATTTTTTTCCAATATTTTTATCGTTGAATAAATATTTTTTCCTAATTTTGAAGCCTCAAATTTAATTAACTGGTAAAGGTTACGATGAGAATTAATATAGCCGTTCTTTCGGGCGACGGAATAGGACCCGAGATAGTTGCGCAAGCGTTAAATGTCGTTAAAACAGTCTGTTCGTTGTATGGTCACGATTTGCATTACGAGGAAGCATTGGTTGGCGCTGTTGCGATTGACGCCTGCGGAAATCCTTATCCCGATTCCACTCACGAATTGTGTTTAAATTCCGACGCCGTGCTTTTCGGCGCCATCGGTTCGCCGAAATACGACAACGACCCAAGCGCAAAAGTACGACCCGAACAGGGACTTCTTGCTATGAGAAAAAAGTTGGGATTGTATGCCAATATCCGTCCTGTTGCAACATTTCCGCAACTTTTGCACCGCTCGCCTTTGCGTCGTGATCTGGTCGAAGACGCTGATTTTGTTTGTATAAGAGAACTGACCGGAGGAATATATTTTGGACGTCCGCAAGGCAGATCCGAAGACGGAAACACCGCTTACGACACTTGCGTATATACAAGAGATGAAATAGAACGTATTGTACGTCTGGCATATAAATATGCACAGGAACGTAAAAAGCATTTGACGATTGTCGATAAAGCCAATGTATTGTCCACATCACGATTATGGAGACAAGTGTCGCAGGAACTCGAAAAAGAATATCCGGACGTTACGACCGAGTACATGTTCGTCGATAATGCGGCGATGCAGATTATTCAATATCCCAAACGTTTCGACGTTGTAGTAACCGAAAACATGTTCGGAGATATACTGACCGACGAAGCTTCGGTGATAACCGGTTCGCTGGGGATGTTGCCGTCAGCGTCGATAGGTATTCATACCTCTGTTTTTGAGCCGATTCACGGTTCATATCCTCAAGCGGCGGGAAAAGATATTGCCAACCCGCTGGCAACGATTCTTTCGGCTGCGCTGATGTTCGAGTATGCTTTCGGGCTGAAAAACGAAGCCGGACATATCCGGAAAGCAGTGAACGATTCGCTCAATGCCGGAATAGTAACCGAAGATATTGCTTTCGACGGGAAAGCCTGCAAGACATCGGAAGCAGGCGAATGGATTTGTAAACAAATTAAATATTAATATTTTTATAAAATTTTCTTGCAATGAATCATAAAACATCTTTAAGCAGGCGACAGTTTTTATCGACTGCAACAGTTGCCGGAGCCGGAGCATTAGTAACCGGAGGTTCGGTATTAGCATCATCTTGTGGAGAAAAGGGCGAGGCGCAACCTCAAAAACCCGCTCCGATTGCACGGTTGAAATCATACCGTATTCCTAATTTAGTGGACAAAGCCGATGACGGGAAAGAACTCAAAGTAGGCCTCGTAGGTTGTGGCGGTCAGGGAACCGGCGACCTTATCGGGTTTGTTAAAGATGCAGCCAACGGACTGAAAGTCGTTGCTCTTGGCGACGTCTTCAAAGACAAGGTTGACGGCACGCGTGCAAGAGTGAAAAAAGAAACAGGACAGGAAGTCCCCGAAGCAAACTGTTTTGTAGGATTCGACGCTTACAAAAAAGTCATCGAATTGGTTGACGTAGTTTTGCTGATTACTCCTCCCGTTTTCCGTCCTTTACATTTCGAAGCCGCTGTTCAAGCCGGCAAACACATCTTCATGGAAAAACCAATCTGTGTGGACGTTGCCGGAGCGCTGAAACTGCTTGCCATTTCGAAAATCGCCGACACAAAGAAACTGAGCGTATGTACAGGCACTCAACGCCGTCATCAACGTTTCTATGTTGAATCGTTCAAACTTATTGCCGACGGTATTATCGGTGAAATCACAGGCGGAAATGTTTATTGGAATGGCGGACAACTTTGGTATCGTGAACGTCAGAAAGAATGGAGCGATATGGAATGGATGATTCGCGACTGGGTGAACTGGATATGGCTGTCGGGCGACCATCTCGTTGAACAGCATGTACATAATCTTGACGTCTTCAACTGGTTTTCGGGATTGAATCCTGTTGCCGCAACAGGGTTTGGAGCGCGTCAACGTCGTGTAACAGGCGACCAGTACGACATGTTCAGTGTTGATTATGAATACGAAAACGGAATACATCTGCATAGTATGTGCCGCCAGATAGATGGCTGTACGGACAACGTATCCGAATATATTCAGGGAACGCATGGCAGTTGGAACAGCAGAACCGGCGAAATCAAAGACCTCGCAGGAAACGTAGTGTGGAAATGGGACGGCGAAAAAGAAAGTCAGGAATTTAAACAAACCAATGCTTATGTTCTTGAATTTGTGGACTTGGTTAATTCAATCAGGAAAGGCGAACCGTTCAACGAAACCGAAGCTACGGCTAATTCTTCGTTGCTCGCAGTGCTTGGACGGGAATCGGCATATACCGGCAAACGTATTACTTGGGAAGATTTAAAGAAATCGAATCTGGATTTACTACCCAAAGAACCGAAGTTGGAAAAACAGGATATGAGCAAATACGTAGTTCATGTTCCGGGAAAAGGTAAAGGCGATAAATAATTAAATTTGATAAATAGAATTATATGGACAATCGTCGTAATTTTATTAAAAAAGTTGTAGCAGTTGGAGCGCTGGCGTCAGCCGGCGTTTCGCTGCCTGCGACTGCGATATTTGCCGCTCCGCAAAAAAGTAAAACATCATTGAATCTTTCGTTTCAGGAAGGTATTGCGCCCGGAAAATCGTTAAACGAGAAACTTGATTATATGGAAAAACTGGGCGTCGTTGGTTTTGAACCCGGAGGAGGCGGTTTGGCAAAACGTGTAAACGAAATCCGGCAGGCTCTGAAAGGGCGGAATATCAAAGTGAGCGCTATCTGTGCAGGCTTTTCGGGCTGGCTGATTGCCGAAGACCCCGAAAAACGCAAACAGTGTATCGAATCGTCGAAAGAGATTTTGGCTGCCGGAAGTGAGTTAGGCTCTGTCGGAATGATACTTGTGCCGGGATTCAACGGTCAGCAACCCTCGTTGCAGATGCCAAAAGCGCGCGAAATATTGCTCGAACAACTCAAAGAACTTGCCGATTATGCGCAAAAACTCAATACTTCAGTGATACTCGAACCGCTGAATCGTGGCGAAGCATGGTTTTTGCGTCTGCTTGCCGACGCAGCTGCAATGTGCAAGGAAATAAATTCGCCGGGCTTAACCTGTCTGGGCGATTTCTGGCACATGACGCACGAAGAAACTTCAGACAGAGGCGCTTTCATTTCAGCTGGTAAATATCTGAGTCATACCCATATTGCAAGTCGCAAACGCCGGTCGATGCCGGGCGAAGATGGCGAAGCTGATAACTATATCGACGGATTTAAAGGATTGAAAGAAATCGGATATCAGGGATATGTTTCATTTGAATGTGGCTGTCAAGGCAAACGGGAAGAGACAGTTCCCGCCGCTGTAAAACTTTTGAGAGAACAGTGGAAAAAAGCGTGATATGCAAATGTGAAAAATAGGCATTATGAATGATGTACTTAGAAATATGGAAGCATGGTGTTCCACAAAGGAAGTGTGCGTGTTGGAAGCCAAAACCAAAATGCGGAAATGGAATGTGTCTGAAGCCGATTCCGATAAAATCATTGCATCGCTGATCGAAGCGGGATATATCGACGAAGAACGTTATGCCAAAGCTTTTGCCAACGATAAACTGATACTTGACAAATGGGGCCCGCAAAAAGTACGGCTGATATTGAAACAGAAAGGTATAAAAGAAACTTTTATCTCGAAAGCCATATCTGAAAAAAATATTAATCAGGAAGCTGTCGTTTCGGAACTGTTATCCAAGAAAATCAAAAGTTTCAAACAATTAGCAGGGAATGAAATATATGCCAAACTGATGCGATTCGGACTGTCGCGGGGATTCGATTATTCTATCGTATCCAAATACGCCGGACAGGTTTTAGATAATGCGAGTGATTGAGTATTAAGTAAATATTGAATTATGAAACACTGTTATTTTTATTTAACCTTGTTGGTTATTTTTACTGTTGGTTGCAATCGACAGGAACAACCTTTGCCTGTTGATTTTAAGACCGTATGCAATCCTGTCGATTTGAGTTACAGGTTTTGTTTGACGAAACCTTCGCGACGGGAGGCTGCCGACCCTTCGATTGTGCTTTTCAAGGGCGAATATTACATGTTTGTATCCAAATCGGGAGGATATTTTCATTCTGTCGATTTGATTAACTGGAATTTGATTGTTCCGGAAAATCTGCC
>JAISXV010000104.1 GCA_031270335.1 Prevotellaceae bacterium
TTTTAAAACATGATTGAAATGAAACATTTTAGATTATTTGTATTGCTGATAGCAATATGTTCGTTTGCAACCGGAGCAACAGCTCAGGATAACAAGGATAAAAAAGCAGACAAAAAGAAGAAAACCGAAACGGTAACATTCAATGTGAATATGACTTGCGAAAAATGCAAAGCCAAAATCGAAAGACATATCACATGGGAAAAGGGCGTCAAAGACCTGACGGTGAATTTGGACAAAGATCAGGTGACTGTCAAGTACGACCCAGCCAAAACAACTGCCGAAAAACTCGAAAAGGCTATCACCGCCCTCGAATTTAGTTGCGAAAAAACGGAACCAGCGCCACCAGCTAAAAAGTCTAAATCGAAATAGCAGGGTAGGCAAGGTAATTGGCGTTCAGATGATAACAATAAATCAGAGAACTTTAGAATCGTTCCCGTCACAGTACGGGGACATTCTTGCCGAACGAAGTTTTAATTTCGACATGCTTTCAATCACAAGAGCGATGTTTGGAATAGCGGCGTTGATATTTATTGCATGGCTGTTCAGCACAAACCGCAAAGCAATATCGTGGAACACGGTGATAAAAAGCCTTATAATACAGGTTGTCATTGCTTTTCTGGTGATGTTTGTAGCTCCGGTACAGGATTTCTTCAATTTTTTTGGATCATGTTTCGTTGCTGTACTTGGCTGGACGAAAGCAGGAAGCGAATTTTTGTTCGGGGACTTCATCGACACAGGCAAATTCGGATATATCTTTGCTTTTCAGATTCTCCCAACAATTATTTTCTTTTCGGCGCTCACAAGTTTACTGTTTTATCTCGGGATATTGCAGAAAATCGTGTGGCTGTTTGCCTGGCTTATGTCCAGACTGATAAAACTGTCGGGAGCGGAAAGTTTATCGACGGTTGCAAATATTTTTGTTGGCATGAACGAAGCGCCTTTAGTTGTAAAGCCTTACATCTCAACAATGACCAGGTCGGAACTGATGCTCGTGATGACTGCCGGCATGTCCACTATGGCGGGCGGAGTTTTGGCGGCGTACATCGGGATGCTCGGAAACGGAATACCCGAACTCGAAATACAGTTCGCACGACATTTATTGACTGCATCGGTGATGGCGGCTCCCGGAGCGATAGTGATATCGAAGATATTAGTTCCGCAAACCATGAAAGTGGAGCAAAACGTCGAAATCTCAAAAGACAAACTCGGAACCAATGTTCTCGAAGCTATCAGCATAGGGACGCTCGACGGATTTAAACTCGCAGGAAATGTTGCCGCGATGCTGCTCGTATTCTACGCTCTGATTGCCGGCGGAAACAGTATCATTTCCTGGCTGGGCAGTTTCCGGCTGATTTCGGCGCTATCGTTCTGTCTGGCAATTACCGGAGGTTGTCTTGCATACTGGTTAATCTTTTTGCGAAAGAACAGGTTTCCGAAAATCCTCGCCCGCAGTTCGTCTCTCACTGCTCGACGAATCAAGTATTACATAGCGGGTTTCGGAGCGGCGTCTCTGTTATTCGCAGTCATGACCCTGTTTTATCCGTTTGGCGACAGCATCAATTCGATAGTGGCAAACTTCACGGACGGACGTCATACGGAACTGTCGATGCAATTTATTCTCGGATATGTTTTTGCGCCGGTAATATGGCTGACGGGCGTCGCCATGCAGGACGTCCCTTTAGTCGGGCAACTACTGGGTCAGAAAATTATCCTGACCGAATTTGTTGGCTACAGCGAACTGTCAAACATGTTATCGTCCAACCTGTTTACTGAAACAAAATCGGCAATAATGGCGACATACGTTTTATGCGGGTTTGCAAATTTTGCTTCGGTAGGAATCGAAATCGGAGGAATCGGTTCGATTGCTCCGAACCAGAGAGCCACGCTTTCGATTTTCGGAATGAGAGCCTTGCTTGGAGGTACTCTCTCGGCGTTGATTTCCGCCGCAATAGTCGGAATGATGATGTAATTTTAAATGAATAAGAACCGTCGGCGACACAGACGCATACCGGACGCCGTCTTTCTACGTCTTCGAACTCTATCGGAAATACATGACCGGCACGAGATGGAATCTGGAAATCGAAGGCTCTAAAATCACTCTTCCGCTCAATAAACTGTCCGTCTCCGGCGACATCAACAGGGATCTGAATACGGGCGACATCACACTCGGACTGATAGACGGAACAGTCGTGCAATCGACTGACGGAAATGTTTACATAGCGCTGATAAACCGCTCGCCGGACGAAAGTCAGCGAATAAAAATCACTCTGCCCGAAGGCTACATCCACGACAAAATATGGAAACTTGAAAGCGACAATATCAACAACACAAACACGCTCGACAATCCGCTAATCAGTCCGCAGATAACCGAACTGAAAAAACGGAATGCGACGCTGTCCCTTACTCTGTCGCCATGCGGTTTTAATTTAATCAGGTGCGTGAAACCTTGATGTTATTGGGATTTTTATCTCAAATCCGCTTTTATGATTCTGTTTTTACCTGACAAATCTTTTATCAGGACGGCGTCGAAACCATGATTGCGGAATAAAGCCAAAGTTTCGTCGCCCAGCGCTTCGTTGATTTCGACATAGATTTTACCATTGTCCGCAAGATGCTTGCGGGCAAAACGCAAACAGGCTTCGTAATATATCAGCGGCGACGAATCTTCGACAAATAAGGCTATATGAGGTTCATGATCAAGTACGTTTTCGTGCATGTATTTTTTTTCGCTTGTCCTGACGTATGGCGGATTGGAAACGATGATGTCAAATTTCGTGTTATACGGGAATTTTGCATCGCCAAGTATGTCGTATTCGGCAAACAAAACATTCGCTTTATTGTGGATGCGGTTTTTTTCGGCGACTTTTAACGCTTCCGGCGAAATATCAATGGCGTAAACCGTAGCGCCGGATAATTCGCAATCCAGACTTATGGCTATACAACCGCTTCCGGTTCCTATATCCAGAATATTAACCGTTTCCGAACGATTGTCGTTAACAGCCAAATCCACAAGTTCCTCCGTTTCGCAACGCGGAATGAGAACGTTTTCGTTTACAAAGAATCGTCTGCCGTAAAATTCGGTTTCGCCCAATACGTACTGAACAGGAAGCTTCAATAAAATTTTATCCAGCGCTTCGATGATTTTCGTTTCAGCCTCGGCGTCAATTGTTTTTCCCGACAGTATCTCCGACAAACTTAATCCGGAATAATGCTTTATCGTCATGATAATGATCGATTTTGCTTCGGATATGCCGTAGATGTCCGCTATTTTATTTCGGTACGATTCAATCATTGTATCATAGACCTGACAGGTTTTTTAAACTTGTTAGATCTTGTTTTTAAGTAATTCCACGCCAATATCTTTCAGTTTGAATTTCTGGATTTTACCGCTTCCGGTCAATGGAAATCCATCGATAAAAAAGATGTGTTTCGGGATTTTGTAACGGGCAATCTGACCTCTGCAAAAATCTCTTACTTCGTCTTCTTCAAGCGTCTGACCTTCTTTGAGGATAATGAATGCTCCCGGCACTTCGCCGTATTTTTCATCGGGAATGGCGGCTACCTGAACGTCTTTTATCTGCGGCATCTTGTACAGAAATTCCTCGATTTCACGCGGATAGATGTTTTCGCCTCCGCGGATGATGATATCTTTGATACGTCCGGTGATTCTGTAATATCCGTCTTCATCTTTGATACCCAGGTCGCCGGAATGTAGCCATCCGTTTTTGTCGATGACAATAGCCGTCGCCTGCGGATTTTTGTAGTAACCTTTCATCACCAGATACCCGCGACAACACATTTCGCCCTGTTCTCCTGTGGCACATTCCTCGCCGGTGTCGGGATTCAGCACTTTCACTTCCGTTTCGGGATAATCTTTTCCGACGGTAGTACATCGAGCCTCAAAAGCGTCTTCGATTACCGAATGCGTCATTCCGGGCGAGGATTCCGTCAATCCGTAAACGCTGGTTATATGCGTGATATGCAGTTTGTCGGTTACTCTTCGCATCAACTCAATTGGACAGAGAGAGCCAGCCATAATGCCTGTACGCAATGAACTGACATCGAACAAATCGAACATCGGATGCTCGAGTTCGGCGATAAACATAGTCGGGACGCCGTACAGCGCCGTACAGCGTTCTTTCGACACGGACGCCAGAACAACAAGCGGGTCAAAACGTTCGACCATCACTTGCGTCGAGCCGTGAGTGAGACAGTTCATCGTCGCCAAAACCACTCCGAAACAGTGAAACAGCGGTACGCAGCAACACAACTTGTCTTTTTCGGTAAACTTCATTCCTTCGCCCGTGAAATAGCCGTTGTTGACGATGTTGTGATGCGTGAGCATTACGCCTTTCGGAAAACCGGTAGTTCCGGAGGTATATTGCATATTGACAACGTCGTGACAGTTAATTGTCCGTTTTATTTCGTTCAGTTTATCTTTGCTGTTGGTTTTGCCGAGCAGTAGCAATTCGGCGGTGTTATACATCCCCCGATATTTTTCCTGACCGATATATACTACATTCCTCACCGCCGGAAAACGCTTGCTTTGCAATTGACCTCTTTGACTTTCGCGCAATTCGGGCAACATTTCGTAAACCATGTCGATATAACTGCCGTCGAAAACGCCTTCGGTGATGCAAAGTGTGTGGATATCCGAATCTTTCAGCAGAAATTCCGCTTCGTGAAGTTTGTAATTAGTATTCACTGTTACCAGCACCGCTCCGATTTTTGCCGAAGCATACAGAACAGTCAGCCAGTCAGGCACGTTTGTAGCCCAGATTCCGATGTGGTCGCCTTTTTTCACGCCGATGGAAAGAAATCCGTTAGCCATGTCGTCGACCCGTTTGTTGTATTCCGACCATGTCATCCTGAAATCACGATCCGAATAAACAATGTATTCGCTATCAGGCGTTTTTTCAGCCCAATATTCCAAAAATTCTCCGATAGTCTTATTTAACAAATCCATTATGTTTTATATTTTTGAATTACATCTTTTTTCTTAACCATTTCCTTAGCGGAATATCGTAAAATCTCATAGCGGCATACGAAATCAACAGTATAGCCACGAAAACGCCAACCGCAACCCAGGCTCCTTCGGCGAGGGTACATTTTGTTTTCGCCACCCAGGCGGTGTGCACATAACACAGCGGATAATTCACCAGATACACAGGATACGACATATCGCCCAGCAACTTGTATAACCGCGACGCCGATTTCTTTTTCACTTTTCCGCCCGCTCCCATAGCCACAATCAAGGGAAAAACAACGATAATGACGGCGGCTTCATACACGCCATTCATCCAGTCCGATTCGGGTCCGCCTACGCGCGGCACAATCAGAACAACTATCAGCAACAGACTGCACCACAGAAACGACTGTCGTATATGAATGACTTTTCCAAGACGATAGAGTAACAATCCGGCAAAAAACGGAAACATCAGCCGTGTAAACCCGACGTGAAGATGATGAGCGTCCACCGTCCAGCCTCCGATGACATCGCCCTGTGTCAAAGTGAGATGTATCGTCGCGCAGGCAGCAACGAAAACTAAAATGGAAAGCGCCATCTTCGAAAATCGTCTGATAACAAGCGCATAGAGCAGGTTTGCGAAATATTCGAACGCTAATGTCCATGTAGGCGCGTCGAGGGTGTACATTTCCTGCCAGCCTCTGATGTCAATCGACGGAGGCGTGGGAATCATCAAAAGTCCAAGAACGGCGTACAGCAGCACTCGCCACAAGGGAATATCTTTTATTAACGGAAACACTTCGCCGGCGCCGAAATAGAACAATATTATTCCAAGTACAGTCCCGAAAATAACCATGGGATGCAGTCTGAATATCCGGCGTTTCAGGAAATTGCCGATACTCATTTTTCCCCAGCGGTCGTCGTAGGCGTAACCGATGACAAATCCAGAAAGTACAAAGAAGAAATCGACCGCAAGATATGCGTGATTAAGCAATTGATCGTATTTTCCGGCAGCGTTTGTGACGTAATACGCTTCGATAACGTGAAATCCGAGTACCATGATAGCCGCTATCCCGCGTAGCCCGTCAAGTATCTCATAATGAGGTTTTGTCTGTGATAAATTCATCTAATTTTTCTTTTTTTCAAGGCGCAAAAATAATAATTATTTTTAATTCTGCTAAATAAATTATTTTATATTACCGTTGCGGTCGAAAAAAACATATAGAATAGACGCTTCGGCTCCGGCTTATTTTATGATTTTTGACCTTCGTCCCAAAGCAAAAGAACTGTCGTGGGACGAAAAAATTTCGTGGACAGTCGATGAAACAAGAAATATAACGATATTAGGAAGTTAAATTAATTGATTCACAGAAAAAAAATCATTTTAATTCGTGAACAAAATCAGTGCATTAGCGTTAACTGGATTCTCTTTTAAAAAAAAATAAAATATTTTTTATTTTTTTTATTATTTTTGCACGATTTTTAATCGGAATGTTTTTTTGTTGTAACAAATTCCAAAATTTTTCGTCTTATGAATAAAGATATACGGTAAAATGTAAAATAAATAAATAAATGAATGAAAAAGATTATTAGTCAGTATTTAAAAACAGCATGGTATAATATCCTGCACAATAAAGGATATTGTATTTTCTACTTTTCAGGCACGGCATTGACGTTTATCTTTGTCGTGCTGGTATTGCAGTTGGTATATATATTTACCAGGAACTATCCTCCCATGACTAATGCCGACCGGATTATCCGGCTGGAATTTATTCAGGGGACAAAAGAAAACACGCGTTACGGGATATATACTGGAAATGTAAACGCCTTGCTGGAGAATTTGAAAGCGTTTGATAATATTTCGTTGTATCATTATAACCATCTTAGTATAAAAGCTAATGAACGATATTATCCTACGTTTACCGGGTTTATAAATGCCGATTTCTGGAAAATATATGATTTCGATTTTCTCTACGGCAGACCGTTTACCAAAGAGGACTGTATCAACCGGAAGCCGGTAATAGTTATTACGGAAAGCATGTCACAGTCTTATTTTAATACAAAAAACGGCGTTGGAAAGAAAGTCACATTTCAGAGCAGAGAATATGAAGTTTGCGGCGTTGTGAAAAATATTTCGTACTATTCCTCTCCGACAGAAGAGAATAGTACTGCATGGGCGCCCTACGTATTCGACAAATTCATCCCTCACGGAGCTCCCCTGTACATCGTAGATGTGCTTGCGCCTCCATCCATGTCCATGAGTGAAGCAAAGGAAATCGTATCCAGAGCCGTGAATTATTATTTTGATGGTCAAAATCTTAAAGTGGATTTTTCTCCTCAAAAAGTAAAAACCCTGAAAGAGTTGCGGGCAACTACCGGAGAAAGAGACTTGTTTCAATATGGCGGTATGATAGCGCTGTTTTTGTTTCTTCTGATTCCTGCGCTTAATATACTGTCGCTGGGTAATGCCAATACAAGCAATCGCGCGGAAGAAATTGCCATACGGAGAGCATTCGGCGCAGGTCGTCTGTTGTCCTTTCTGCAAATCATGTCGGAAAATTTACTTTTGGTCGTTGCCGGTTCAGTCACAGGTTTGCTTTTAGCTGTGAACGTTATGAATGCGGTACAGCAACTAATTACGAAAGATTCCACTATGGAAAACCTGTCCATAATAGGTCATATTGATTATGTAGTCATCTTTGCCGGCGTATTGCCGGCAATGCTTGTTTTTTCGCTTTTATCCGGAGGATTACCGGCATATCTGATTTCGAAATGTAATATAGCATCAGTACTGAAAGGAGGTTCAGAATGAGACATCTGTTGAAAATGATATGGAACAGGAAACACCGCTATTCCTGGATTTTTACTGAACAGGTTTTGGTAACGGTTATTCTGATGCTGTTAGCCGTTTCGGTACTGGAAGCGTATAAAAAGTATAAAACACCCGGAATGCTGGATGTAGAACACACATTTGTTGTAAGATGTTCGATAGGGAAAGACGCTACACGGGAAGAACGAAACAATTCGATGCAAAGTATAAATATAGTTCTTGAGAATCTGAAAAAGTTGCCTTATGTAAAAACCGTATCAAGCGCTTACAATTTGGCGCCTTATCAAAGAGCTGATGAATTGTATGCGGGACAATATACTGTTGATTCTATCAAAATTGACGACAAACGTTTTTTGACAATAATCAAGTGGTCCGACGAATTCGGCGCTTCGGTTTTGAGTATAAAAATGGAAGAAGGCAAATGGTTTGAAAATCGTGAGAAGACGTTGCCGGACGGCTCATATCCGGTCGTTATTACCCGTCAATTTGCTGACAAAGCAGGCTGGATGACGGCTGTGGGGAAAAAATTTACTCGAGGGAACCGATTTTATACGGTAATAGGAGTTGCAACAGGACTGAAACAGGAACCTTTTAAACCCTCGCCGGTAGCTATAGTGATGCCGTTATATTCGATGAGTGGCATGCCTTATGAAAATCTGGTAAAAATAGACCCCGGAATGGAAAGAGAGTTTACCGAGTCCTTTTATAAAGAATTTCGGCGGGTGATACCTTACGAAAATGTGGAAGCATCCATATTTTATTTGCCATCGTCGAAAAAAATGTGGGTGTCACAGTCCATTTTGCCGATTGTTCTGCAAGGTATTCCTACGCTGTTTCTTTTCATCTTTGCCTTTATTGGAACTTTCGGGTTGTACTGGATGATTTCCCAAAAGCGGATGAAAGAATTTGCCCTGCGTATTGCATTAGGTTCTACGAAAAAACGGCTGATGAATATTGTGATTGGTGAAAGTTTGCTTGTCACTTGTATTGCCGTTCTTCCGGCGCTGCTGTTGTCGTTTTTCATTTACGAATACACCGCTGTTCATGTAGTAGCCGTAAGCGCCACCCTGTTTATTATGTTGCTGTTTGCTGTTGTCAGCGCCTGGTATCCGGCATGGACAGTATCGCGGGTCAATCCGGCGGAAGCGTTGCAGTATGAATGAGTTATTAGAAATTAATTAAAAACTATAAATCTTTAAATAGAATAAAAAACATGATTAGAGCAGAAAATATTACGAAAATATTCCTGACAAAAGAAGTTGAAACTGCAGCTTTGGATCAGGTAAGTTTGCAGGTTAAGCAGGGCGAGTTTGTATC
>JAISXV010000184.1 GCA_031270335.1 Prevotellaceae bacterium
AACGGCGCTTCGAGCGGAGTGTAGTTGAAACCGTGAAGTATAGAATGGTTTACACCCGAAAGATTACTCATGTCGCCCGACATTTTCAGCCGTTCCAAAGTCATGTTGAACACCACCGAAGTGTTGGTCGATTCCTCGCAACTGACAATTTTCTTGCCTGCATAATGCGCAGCAGAAGCCACAAACTTATTGACGTTGGTGTAAGTAGGATTCTTTGCAAAATCGCGATTATTGCTGCCGTCGTTGCTCCACATCCATGTTTCACATTCCGGAATATCAATGTTCATCGAGGCTTCGAGCGGATGAAATTCCCGTCCGTAAGTCTGCACCCTCGACTGATAACCGTGTTTGTTACACCATTGAGTGTATGGAATCAGGAAACGGTCGCGCATGACTTCCATGCAGGTAACAAAGAAATCATAACGTACACGTTCCACTTCTTCCTTTGCCGCGCCGGAGAGTTGAGTGGCGTCGGCGCTCTGTATCGGACGTCCCATGTGTCCCACTTTGTAGAGGATAAAGGGCAGATAAGGAGTGACGTCGTAAGTCCTGCGCCGTTTAAATTCGGCTATAAAATCGGAACACCAGTTAGCGCCTTCGAGTTCCATGCTGTCGCAGAACATGGCGCGGAAAGGTTTCAATCCTTCGATAGCGGGAAAAAGATTATCCGACATCCGGTTGAGGAACTTCATTACTGACTGGTTATTATAATGATTCAACACCGGACCCGCCGCGCCCGGAGCGCCATTGATCACCGCCTGAAAACCGGTTACTTTCACCATGGCATACAGCACGTGTTCGCCCGCTGGCACATCAATTTGGAGGGATTGGGGTATAGGGGTTGGGGTATGGGGTATAGGGGTTGGGGTATGGGGTGTAGGGTTTGGGGTATGGGGTGTAGGGGTTGGGGATTGGGGTGCATACCCTATACCCTGACCCCCATACCCTATACCCCCTATCCATACAGGCGGAGTGAATGTATCCATCTGCACGGGAGCCAGACAGATCGAATGAATCTCGCTCGTCGCGCCCTTATACATCGACATACCTTCCGGAGCGGCTTCTTTTAACAGCTCAGCCGTTTCGACTGTGATGGTAGCCGGACCTTTCACCTTACGGCAGGTCAGCGTCAGCAGTTGCGACTGTTCGTCGCCCTGCAAAAACTCCGCTCCAAAGGGCCATCCCGAGCCGACAATGATGTCGCAGACAATTCCGCGTTCTTCGGCGCCTTTCAACGCCACTTTCACCATCTCTATCCATTCGGGACTGAGCCATTCGAGCGAAGGAATACCCAGATCGTCGCCGCCCGGAAAGGCTATTGGATTGATTTCTACGCCCCCAATACCGGCGTCTTTCATGACGTCCAACTCACGGAGGATTTCCTTTGCCGTTACTTTATCGCCGTTCCACCACCAGCGAACAAAAGGTTTTGCCGTCACCGGAGGATTCCGGAAGGCAGTGAAAAGCGGGTCGGATTCGATATCTGCCCCGCTGTTTGCAAATAATGAATATGGACGCAACATCGGCAATCCAACCGTCAATATCATTCCCGATCTGAGAAACGACCGCCGGGATACAACCAATTTACTTAACTTTTTGTCTGACATATTTTAATTCTTTATTAAATAATATACAATAGATTACGTCATCTGAGTATCAGTTCTTCGACAACATTTTTTCCGGCTCTGCGATTGATTTCATTGATTATTTCCGAACGCATCATGAACAATTCGGAACGTACAACCGATGAAGATAAATTTACGTATAATTTCTTGCCTTCAAGCCGTTTGCTAAGCGTCGCTCTTGATACGACGTTGCCAAGTATTTCGTCCCACAGTTTCAGCGTTTTATAGTTGCTGTAACTTTTTTCAAGACCAAACTCCTTGAGAAACACCGACAATAAATTGCCGACAGCAACAGGTTTACTTCGTCTCATTGCGGGGATGACTGTAAAAGTTCGACATTTCCGGAGTTCATTTTGAACAGTCTGTAATTGGCGTCCGTCTTTTCCAGCAAAATGTCGAGCCGGCTTTTGTTGCTGTCGGTCAGGAATATCTGTCCGAATCCGTTGCCTGTTACAAACGCTATCAATCGTTCTACCCGTTCGATATCCAACTTGTCGAAAATATCGTCGAGCAGCAGTATCGGCGGGATTCCGGCATGTTGTTTGATGATGCGAAACTGTGTCATCATCATAGCGATAAGGTAAGTCTTCTGCTGACCTTGCGAGCCGGAATTTTTCAGCGTCCTGCCATTGATTTCCATAATCAAATCGTCGCGATGCACGCCTGCGGAAGTATATTGCAGAGCGCAATCGCGTTCTAAATTAGCTTCCAACAACGATTTGAGATTGCCTTTCTCCAAATCGGAACGGTACGAAAGGCTGACAAAGTCTTTTCCGCCCGAGACGGCATTGTATATCTCCCTGAATGCAGGCAAAAACAATTCCAGCATGGTTTTTCGTTTTTCGTAAATCATCTGTCCGTAAATCGACATCTGCTCGTTGAGAGTGTCGATAAAACTGAAATCAATCTCCGAAACTCTGTACTTCAACATCTTATTACGGTTCATCAACACGTTGTTATAACGGATTAGAGCGTCGAGATATTGCCTGTCGGTCTGCGAAATCACCGAGTTGATAAACTTACGCCGTTCTTCGCTGCCGCTGTTTATCAGCGAAGTATCCGAAGGAGTGATGAAAACCAAGGGAATCACTCCGACATGTTCCGACAGTTTCCTGTATTCTTTTGAGTTGTACTTGAACGTTTTTTTGCCGTTGCGCTTGATTCCGCAGGAAGCGATTTCTTCGTTATCATCTCTGTCATCTCTTGAATAAGAAGCTTTAAGCATAAAATAATCTTCGTTGTTGCGGATATTCACATAATCGCTTGCAACAAACTTGCTCTTACACATCGACAGATAATATATCCCGTCGAGCAGATTGGTTTTGCCTTCGCCATTATTCCCTACAAAACAGTTCAACACCGGCGAACAGTCGATGTCCAACTGTTCTATATTCTTGAAGTTCGAAACGCTGAGATATTTAAGATACATGACGCTATTTCAGGTTTTCGAGTTTACTGATTGCTTTAATCGCCTCATTATACATGTCTTCCATACCTTCATGATTGCCGCCGGGAGCGTAACGTGCATATTCGCAATTCTCCATCACCGCAATCAGCAGGTCGATATTTTCCTGCGGGACATTTTGCGAAGCCAGCTTTTCCTGAACGTTATCTCTCGAAAATTCAGAGCCTTGCATGTTCAGCTTATCGCTGATATATCCCCATACCGCTCTCGCCACTTCTTCGTAGAAACCAACGCGGTCGTCGGCTTTGAGAAGTTTTGCTGACTGCTTCAAACGGGTGATTGCCACTTTATTGGCTTTCTTATTACGCATCAGCGCTACATTCTTTTTATCTTTTGTAACTTTACGCAATATTAAACATATCGTAGCGAAAATCAGGATTATAACCGCAAACAGCAGCCAGAAATCAAGCGAAGCGAAGAAAACATATCCGCTCGGCTTCAGCGCCGCCAACGGAGACGTTTTGATAAACACAATATCGTTGCCCAGATGTTCGACTTTTTTACCCGTAACCATTGGCATCGAGGTTATTGGCTGGATATTTGTTCCGCTGGGGTCTTTTTCGACTTCCAGACGTATCGGGTTGGATTTCAATGTAACATAACTGCCTTTGCGGGTATCGAAATACGAAAATTCCGCTACCGGAAGTTCAAATTCGCCAGCGCTTCTCGGTATCAGAACATAATCGAATTTCTTTGTTCCCGAGCCTCCCGTTTCGGTTGTTTTGACATTGTCCGTTGTCTTAGGGTCATATTTGTCGAACTTGTCGGGAAACAGCAGTAACGGAGGATTGACTTGCTTGAAATTGCCTGTACCCGAAACTGTAACGGAATATGTGACAGCCTGATTCGCCGTGATTTTATCCTTATCAACTTTGGTAGCGAGCGTGAAATTGCCTGTTGCGCCGTTGAACGACGAAGGAGCGCCCGCCGGAAAATCTTTGATGTTGAGAGTTGCAGACTTGGATTTTAATGGCTTGACTATAATCCTGCGCTGTTGCCCGAGGAAAAGGTCTTCGAACCCGCCCTGTGAACGCGACTGTACCGGCACCTGTATCTCTACATCTGTTTCAAGAGGCGCAAGCGTAATCTCTCCCGCCCGTAAAGGATAGAGAATCAGTCGTGCTAACACTACCGTATTATATACCCTGTTGTTGTATTTCTGCTGATGCGGCTTCGATTCACTGGCAGGAACCTGCAATTCCTGATGGTCGAAACCTGCAAGGGTAGGTACATTGAACTTTGTAAACCTTGTTACCGCAACATTGTGCCAGTAAAATCTGATGGTGAGAATCAACGGCTCGCTCTTATACGTCGATTGACGGTTAAATTCCATTCTGATAAACATATCGTCAGGATTGATGTCTTCCGGATTACGTGCCTGTTGCTGCGAACTGTTCGCTCCGGAACTTGTTTTATTCGGATCTTCTTTGATTACTTCGATAGCTCGTTTTTTGGATTTCACCGTCTCGCCATTTTCGAATTTCACTTCTGCTTCAGGAAGATCGAACACTCCTTCTTTTGTCGCTCTCAAATAATATGTGATTTTTTTGGTTTGCGTCGAACTGTTGGTACCTCCGCTCATAATGAATGTGCTTGACGAAGATTCTACAGGTCCTGCAATCACGTTAAAATCGGAAAAAGAAGGCGGAATAAATGTTGTAAGCTTCTTCTTATCGGGAGAATACGAAATTGAATATACAACTTGAAATCTCTCGTTAACAGCAACAATCGTAGGCGCTTCAACAACTAAATCATCGGCAAACGCAATAAACGGACAAAACAATATTAAAACAAAAAACCATATTTTTCTACAATTTCCCATATACCTGTCTATTCTTTTAAGGCGCAAAGATAATACAAAATAATTAAACGATTAAAATAATATGTGATTATTTTAAGTTTCCCACCTTTCAAACAGAGTACCATACATGTTCCATTTTGTTGTTAATAAGTTGAAACATAATGAGTTTAAAACGACAGCTATATCCGAAGCGAAAATCAAATCTACAAAGTCGCAGCCAACGTTTCGAATCGGTTTGTTTAATATGCAGGGTACGGAGGTTGTAGAGAACACGGAGTTTATTTCTCTGTGTCCTCTGTGCTCTCTGTGGTTATTAAACATCTTTTTAACCACAGAGAACACGGAGAACACAGAGTTTATTTCTCTGTGACCTCTGTGCTCT
>JAISXV010000185.1 GCA_031270335.1 Prevotellaceae bacterium
TTCGACGTCGGGCAATACAGTCTGTTTGGCAGTCCGTTTTGGTATGTCGATGGAATCCAGATACTTAAAACTCTTGCAACCACAGGTATCCGCTACGAGTTTTATGTCCGGAAAATCAATCTGCTCGACCATGCGCGGAAAAAAACTACTCAAAAAGTCAATTTGTACGAAAAAGTACAGATTCCGGGATATACCGAAGCCATACGGAAAATCAAACGTTTTCTCGAAGACGAGGACAATCTCTCGAAATCGGCGCAAAAAATAGTCAAAAAACGTCAGGAAGAGGAGGCTGCGCAATGATAGTTCCGATGATTAAATATAATTTTCTGCTGTATCATGGCGATTTCAACCGTTTTCTGGAACAGTTGCAGGAACTCGGAATGGTTCATGTCGAATCGCGCAATGTGGAACTCGACGAAGAAACAAACAAAGTCGTTCGCAAAGCCGACAATCTCAACAAAATCATTGCCGGACTGAAAACTGTGGAAACGTCGCCGGACGCCGTTCCGTTCGACGGTAACGCAAACGCCTTAGTCGAAGCATATTCCGGCGTCATGGAACAACTCGCGAAACTCGAAGTTTCGATAAGCAAAATCAATAAAGATATTGAAGAAGCGACGCCATGGGGCGACTTTGATGCAAACGATATCGAACGCCTTACATCTCTGGGTTTAACGCCGCAATTCTATGCCGTTCAGGTCAAACAGTACAACGAAAATTGGGCGCACATTTATCCGCTTTGCGAAATCAATCGCTATAAAGGAACGATATATTTTGTGATATTGCACGACGATCAGGTTTGTAATTTCGAATTGCAGGCAATCAAACCGCCTTTGCAGTCGTACGATAAAATGCAGCAAGAATTGACTCAACTGAACGAACAACATTTGCAGTGCAATAAACAGTTGGAATCTTTGGCTTTGGCGGTTGAAATCCTGTCGGACGAACGTAACCGTCTTACGGAAAAAATCGACTACAACACAGCGAAACTCAGCGCGCAAAGCGAAGCCGTCGATAGCGTCAAAATACTGACAGGGTGGTTGCCAAAAGAAAACAGGACAAAATTCGACGCCTTTCTCGAAACTCAGGATACGGTCTATTTTGCCGAAGAAAAGATAAACGACGAAGAAGAACCGCCTGTCTTGCTGAAAAATAACCGGTTTGCCCGTTTATTCGAGCCAATTACCAATATGTATTCGTTGCCGAATTACAGAGAATTAGACCCGACGCCGTTTTTTGCGCCGTTTTTCATGCTGTTTTTCGGATTTTGCCTCGGCGACGGCGGTTACGGGCTGTTTATTCTGGCTGTGGCGTCGTTATTGAAAATCAAAATAAAAAAAGCCGGCATCCGCTCTATCCTGACTTTGGCGCAATACATGGGAGCGGCAACTTTGCTGTTCGGATTGATTACCGCTACATTTTTCGGAATATCAATCAACAGTATAAAACCCGACAAAATCATTGAACAAATGCTTGGTCTAGAAGAAAATTTCGGGATGATGATTCTGTCGTTCATCTTGGGATTCATACAGATAATCTTTGCCATGTTTGTCAACGCAGCAAAAATTGTCAAGCAAAAAGGCTGGAAACATGCGCTATCGACATGGGCGTGGATTGTGATAATCATTGGAGGAATAGCGCTGTATATTCTGAAAGACAGTTCCGGAAGTTCTGTCATCCTGTACATTACCGGCGCCGTATGGTGTATTGCCGGACTGATTGCTATGTTTTACAATTCGCCCGGGAAAAATCCGTTTGTCAACTTCGGGTCAGGGCTGTTGGCGACTTATAATACGATAACAGGGTTGATGGGCGATATGCTCTCATACATAAGGCTTTTCGTGCTGGGATTGACGGGCGGCATTCTCGGAGGGGTTTTCAACAACCTGTCGGTAATGATTGGCGGCGACATTGATATTCCCGTAGTCAGTCAGCTGATTACGCTTGTGATACTTTTGTTTGGTCACAGCCTGAACTTTGCGCTGAATATTTTGGGCGCTATGGTTCATCCTTTACGTTTGACTTATGTAGAATTTTACAAAAATTCGGGATTCGACGGAGGCGGATATCCCTTCAAATTGTTTAAGAAAAAAAATGATAGTTAATTAGATATAGAAATTATGACAGCAATTTTATTGGCGTACATAGGAGTCGCTATGATGGTCGGGCTTGCAGGGCTCGGCAGCGTTTACGGAGTTACGATATGCGGAAACGCCGCAGTCGGCGCGTTGAAGAAAAATCCCGGAGCAATAGGCAGTTATATCGGTCTTGCGGCGATGCCCAGCACACAGGGGTTATATGGATTTGTCGGATTTTTTATGCTTCAGGACAAACTCGTTGCAGATATCAGTTCATTTGCCGGAGCCGCGATTTTCGGAGCAGGTTTGGCTTTGGGTATTGTGGGTTTGCTTTCGGCTATACGACAGGGCGAAGTTTGTGCAAACGGTATAGCCGCAGTCGGAAATGGTCACAAAGTAATGGGACAGACTATGATGTTTGCCTCTTTCGCCGAACTTTATGCAATCATAGCTCTTTTGTTTGTTTTCCTGACGAGCAGCGCGCTGTAAATTGAGAATTGACAAATAATAAGATTATCCGCTTAGCGGTACCATAAGCAGATACAGGCAGAAGAACAGTATCAGAACGATTTTCGCTACAAGTAACAGACACTGCCAGAAAGAGATATTTATGCTTTTTTTACAGGCGATGAAAAGCAGTATTATAGAATATAACAATCCGAAAGGCAAGAGATATTGCCGGTAGTTGAAGATATGGCTAAGTGCATAACACCAGAGTAATGGGAAAAACGAATACACCGTCAGGTTAAAATTTCCTTCCCAGCTGATTTTCCGGATATGCTTTATGAAACGCAGAAGTATCGACGATATCAATATTGTACAAAAGGGAATAAAAATCTCGGACATCCATCCCGGAAAACCCTTCACAAGCGTCAACAAGCCCGGAACAAGGCAGCAAACGAACAGGAAAATGACCGTTTCGACCGTATATCCGGATTCTTTGCTCATTGATTTCCACGTTTTTAACGGAGAAAACAGAATGCCTTTAATTCGTTCACGTATTTTTGTGAAATAGAAATTCATTTGTTCACGGTAATTGTGGCTGATAAAAAACACTCAGATAACACAGATTATATGATTTGCGCAGATAAAATCTGTGTACATCCGTTAAATCTGCGTTACCTGTGTGCTAAATAATTCGACTAAAAGGATTTAGCAATAGCAATAAAATCGTCGGATTTCAAAGAAGCGCCTCCGATTAATCCTCCGTCCACATCTGCGTTTGCAAACAACGACTTGGCATTCGCAGGATTACAGCTTCCGCCATAAAGAATTGAAGTGTCGTCGGCTTTTGCTCCAAATTTTTCCGCCAATGTCTTACGAATAAAAGCGTGAATCTCCTGCGCTTGATCGGGAGTTGCGGTTTTACCCGTTCCGATAGCCCAGACAGGTTCGTAAGCGATGATTAGCTTGCTGAAATCTTCGTCGTTAAGATTGAATACCGTGTTCTTCAACTGCGATTTAACTACATCGAAATGACGTCCGTTTTCACGTTCGGCTAATCTTTCGCCTACGCAAAAGATCGGAATCAGATTGTTGACAAAACATTGAGCGAGTTTTTTGTTTAGAGTTTCATCGGTTTCGCCGTAATATTCGCGACGTTCCGAGTGTCCTAAGATACAATACTTTGCTCCTGTGTCGGCAACCATCGAAGCCGCAACTTCGCCGGTATAAGCCCCCGAAGTTTCGGCGGCACAGTTTTGAGCGCTCAAAGCCACCTGCGAACCAGCCAGTTTGCCAGCTACTGTTGTCAAATGCGTAAACGGCGGAGCGACAATAAGTACGACGCCTTCAACGTCCTTAGACTTTTCGACAATTTCGGCAGCCAGTTGCTCGCCTTTCGATACGGAAGTGTTCATCTTCCAGTTTCCTGCTACAATTTTCTTTCTCATAATTATGAAAATATTTATTTATTAATAATTTTATTCATCTCCAAACAATTCTTTCAACAGTTCACGATATGCCGAAAATATCTTCGATTTCGACAGAAATCCAAGATATTCACCCGTTTCGTTAACCACCGGCAAATTCCATGCTCCGGTTTTTTCGAACTTTTCAATCACATTTTCCATTGATTCATCTATCCGTATCACGTCGGGAACAGGTTTCATCTTGTCTTTCATCACAGTGGTGGAATACAGTTTCGATTCGAACATCACGTCTCTGATATCGTCAAGAAACACAACGCCTTCGATATGCCCTTTCCTGCCAATCACCGGGAAAATGTTTCGTTTCGACAAAGAAACGGCTTTGACCATTTCGCCGAGAGTATTGTCGGGAAAAATTTTGACAAAGTCGGTTTCAACCAAATCTTCCACTTTCAGGAAAAGCAACGCCGCTTTGTCTTTGTTGTGCGTCAGCAAATCGCCCGATTGAGCCAGACGTTTTGTATATATCGAATACTGTTCGAATCGCCGTATCGTGATAAACGAAATAACGGAAACAACCATTAACGGCATAAGCAGAGTGTAACCGCCTGTGATTTCGGCAATTAAAAATATCGCTGTCAACGGAGCCTGCATAACTCCCGACATCATCCCAGCCATGCCGACCAAAGCAAAATTGCTCTCCGGAACTTCATATATTCCTGAAATATTGATCAGACGCGCTACAAGAAAACCTGCTATCCCACCCAAAAACAGCGTCGGACCGAATGTCCCGCCGACGCCTCCGCTTCCGTTTGTCAACGACATGGCTAATACCTTAAAGATTATGATACTTACCAGATACAAAACAAAAAACCATGCTTTATCCTGTAAACTGTAAAAAATACTCCGCTCGAAAATCTCGGACGAGTTACCTGTCATTATCGAAGTCAGGATGTCGTAGCCTTCGCCGTAGAGCGCAGGGATGAAATATATCAGGATTCCAAGCGATATTGAGCCTGTTATCCAACGATATACGGTATTTTTCACTAAAGCGATCTTCTTTTCCAGAAACAAAGTTGCTCGTGTGAAATACAGCGAAACAAATCCGCAGAAAATTCCCAGCAAAATGTAGTACGGTATATTACCCATTGCAAAGGTTTTGAGAGAGTTGCCGAACTCGACGTCGGAACCGATCAGCAGATACGAAACTCCGCAGGCTGTCACGGACGAAATCATTAATGGAATAATCGACGACAGCGAAAGATCGAGCATCAGGATTTCGAGCGTGAAGATAATTCCCGCTAACGGCGCTTTGAATATTCCCGAAACAGCGCCGGCTGCCCCGCAACCCAACAACAAAGTGATTTGCTTATAATTGAGACGAAAAAACCTGCCGATATTCGAACCTATTGCCGAACCGGTCAGGACAATCGGCGCCTCGGCTCCCACCGAACCGCCAAATCCTATTGTGAAGGTGCCGGCAACAATCGAACTGTACATATTATGCGATTTTATCAAAGAGTTATTCCGTGATATTGAGTATAATACTTTTGTTATTCCGTGTCCGATATTGTCTTTAACAAAATATTTCACAAAAATGACAGTTATCAAAATTCCAATTCCGGGATAGGCGAGGTAAAAAAAACTTCCCTGCGCGACATTGAACCAACCTGTCAAACCATCTTTAACCAAATGTATCGCAAATTTCAGGAATACAGCCGCCAAACCGCTGCACAATCCCACAAAAATCGCTAATATATAAGGTATCCTGTCTTGTCCCAACAGCCTTAACTTGTCGTTAGCAAAGTCCCTTAATTCCTCAATTATACGCATTTATAAAATATTTCTTTTAAAATTGAGCGTACAAAAGTACGTAATATTTTTGGTTTTCCTGTATAAAAATTTATCCTATTTATCCTACATTTGGAAATTTGACAATTTCTAAATACCTTTGCATCATGAAAGTTGTATCGTTCATATTGTCCATTTACATCGCAATACTTTCAACAGTAATGTATTGCCCTGATATGTGTATGGACGAACATGAAATACAAACCGAGCAAACCGACGAAAATTCTTCACACGACTGTTCCGATTGCTGTTCTCCTTTTATGGTTTGCAATACCAGCGCCGGATTTACAATCGAAACATTTGTTTATGCTATCGTCAAACTGCAGGAAATATCGACGGAAAACGATGTTTATCCGTCGCTTATCTATACTTCTCCATTTCTCAACGGTATTTGGCAACCGCCGGAATCTGTTTAATTATTTATCAGTATCTTTTTATCGCCGGAGTTAAAAAAACTTTGGCAACATATTATTGTTATAATTAATTAAACAGAAATAAAAATGAAAGTATATACATTTATATTTGTTGCGCTGATTTCGTGCAGCAACATCTTTGCCCAGAACATATTCAGGGCAACAATCAAAGACGCCGATACCAAAGAAGCGCTTATCGGCGCAACGGCTGTCGTCGAAGGGACAGCAAACGGAGCAAGCTCAAATGCCGACGGCTTGCTCGTTATTAACAACATTCCCAACGGAAAATGCAGGATTGTGTTTGCATACGTGGGTTACGAAAAGCAGGAGATAGAGTTTGTTTTCCCTGCGGCAAACGACGATACGGTCGCAATATTTCTCGAAGCCGACGAATCGGAGTTGGACGAAGTCGTCATTTTGTCCACACGCGGAACACGTACAATAACAAATATTCCCTCACGAATAGAATTTATCGGCGGGGAAGAGTTGGAGGAAAAAGGAAACATGAAACCCGGCGATATCCGTATGTTGCTCAACGAAAGCACCGGTATCCAGACGCAACAGACCTCGCCCATTTCCGCCAACGCCTCCATACGCATCCAGGGCTTGGACGGACGATATACGCAAATCCTGAAAGACGGGTTCCCGCTGTATTCGGGCGCGGCAAACGGGTTGGGACTGTTGCAGATTCCGCCTCTCGACCTCAGGCAGGTTGAGATTATTAAAGGTTCATCTTCTACGCTTTACGGCGGCGGCGCTATTGCCGGAATGGTGAATCTTATCTCCAAAACGCCGACGGACGAAAAAGAATTGAAATTCCATCTCAACGCTACAAGCGCGTTGGGACTCGACCTGAACGGTTTTTATTCGCAACGATTCGAAAAAACCGGCGTAACGCTGTTTGTTTCACGTAACAGCAATGTCGCTTACGACCCTGCGGATATTGGTTTTTCCGCTATTCCGAAATTCGAGCGGTACAATGT
>JAISXV010000243.1 GCA_031270335.1 Prevotellaceae bacterium
AACACCATTATGGAGGCGATGGCATGTGGAACGCCATGCGTAGGATTCGATACAGGAGGGATTCCCGAAATGATTGATCACAAACAAAATGGCTATGTTGCAGAATACAAAAATGCTGAAGATTTGGCAAATGGCATAGAATGGGTTTTGGAAAACACAGAAAAATTGAATCTTTCGGAAGCCTGTATAAAAAAAGTGAAAGCAAATTATTCCGAATCCGTAGTAGCCGAAAAATATCTTTCTCTGTATCATAATTTATTAAAGAGCAATGATCAATGCAGTATTGTTGGACTGGAGTAGAGGAGAAAAAATAATGGGCGTAATATTTAAAATAGGATATTTAGTTTTTATAATCAAACACTTCCATTTCCTCATTCTGCTATTTGCACGTCCAAGCCACCACAAATGACTATTTGTTTGATATTGTTAGCCTCTGAAAAAACCATTAGTCTCAGCATTTGTTTAAAATCCTTTCTATTTTACGGGACAACTGTCTAAGTTCTTTGAGAGCACAACCTTGTGGATTCCTCTCCCGTAA
This sequence comes from Prevotellaceae bacterium, assembly GCA_031270335.1. Classification (GTDB taxonomy): domain Bacteria; phylum Bacteroidota; class Bacteroidia; order Bacteroidales; family UBA932; genus JAIRLF01. The sequence continues at coordinate 539 of JAISXV010000243.1, forward strand.
ACTTCTTCCCAAACCCATCTGTGCCAAAGTCATGGCATCAATTTTATCTGTCTTTGACTTATGTCCTAAACTCTTGCCATAATTCTTCGACAGATTAGGCAGACTACATAGATCTGCATACCTTTACCGTGTAAATAATACGCTGTATTAAGCCGGTGTTTGTTCATCCACCTTCTCTACCGGACAAACCGGCTGGACCATTCAAATTTAGCGCCAAATTATCAATTTTCTTTTTTCATCATCAAAGCAAAAATAAAGGAAATGAGCGGTCCGACAAACAGAACCCATATAAGAAATGAAAATATCACATAATAAGGATTTTTCTCCAATATTGTGTAATTAGCGCTGAGTTCGATCAGGCGACTGTAGGTTCCTGCATTTTGCAATGTTGTTTTCATTATCTCTATTTTGTTGTGCAGCAGTTCGGGATAAATGTTGAACGTGATACAAACCATTGTGTCGCAGGTGAATATGGCAAATACAAAAGTGAACAGACTGAATATAAACGCTGTTTCGAACAAAAGATATCCGTTGCTTTTTTTACGGAAAATGATGATGCATATCAACAACCCCAAAATTCGTAACAGATATTTTATGTTATTGACAATCTGCGACTGCTCCTGAAAACCAACTGTATAATCAAGAATATTCACCATTTCCAGAAAAAATCCAAGCGCCAGACCATAAATTATGGACTGTTTGAAGATACGCTTAAACGAATAATCGGTTATCTCTTTCATAAACACCAACATTATATTGAATAATTCTCTGTAGAGGAAACAAATTTAACTTTTTTATGTTCAAAAAATAAGTTGTATTTTTGCAACCGGAAAATTGGAAGGAATGAAGATTATTTGTATCGGCATGAATTATGCCAAACATATAGAAGAATTTGCAGGAGAAAGACCCCGGAATCCGGTGTTTTTCCTGAAACCCGAAACGGCATTACTCCGTAATAATCAGCCGTTTTATTATCCGGATTTCACAAAAAACCTGCATTACGAAACCGAACTGGTTTTGCGGGTAGGAAAAATGGGCAGGAGTATTCCCGAACAATTTGCCGTAAGGTATATTTCCGGAATAGGATTAGGTATCGATTTTACTGCCAGAGATCTACAGGATGAATGTCGAAAAAAGGGGTTGCCTTGGGAAATCGCCAAAGGATTCGACTTTTCGGCGCCAATCAGTCCGTATTTTATTCCGTTCGAGGATTTTAAAGACATTAACAACATTAATTTTCGTCTGGAATTAGACGGTAGAACAGTGCAAACGGGCAATTCGGCGAATCTGATTTTCCCGTTTAAGACAATTATTTCTTATGTCTCGCAATTTATCACTTTGAAAATTGGCGATTTAATTTTCACCGGAACGCCGGATGGAGTTGGATCTGTCGAAACAGGATGTAATCTAAAGGCTTACATCGAAGACAAATTGATGTTGGATTTTGATATAAAATAAATTACAATTTTTGATTTTAATATAATAAAAATAATAAAAGTATGAGTTACAATTTACTTAAAGGCAAACGAGGTTTGATTTTCGGAGCGTTGAATGAAAAATCCATAGGTTGGAAAATCGCAGAAAAGGCTTACGAAGAAGGCGCTTCATTTGTTTTGACAAACACCCCAGTATCAATGCGTTTGGGGCAAATTAACGAACTTGCCGAAAAGTGCAACACGATAGTTATCCCCGCCGATGCTACGAAAGTGAGCGATTTGGATAACTTGATCGAAAAAGCGACGAAGCATCTGAATGGAAACTTCGATTTTGTTTTGCACTCTATCGGGATGTCGCCAAACGTCAGAAAAGGACGCACTTACGACGATTTGGACTACAATCTCCTGTCGCAAACGCTGGATATTTCAGCAATTTCGCTGCATAAGATTTTGCAGATATGCCGTAAACGCGACGCTATCAACGAATGGGGTTCGGTGGTCGCTTTGACTTATGTGGCGGCACAACGCACATTGTACGGATACAACGACATGGCAGACGCAAAAGCGCTGCTCGAATCAATTGTTCGCAGTTTCGGATATATTTACGGACGTGAAAAACATATCAGAATCAACACCGTATCGCAGTCGCCGACAGCTACGACCGCGGGAAGCGGTATCATGGGATTCGACAATTTGATGGATTTTGCCGACCGTATGTCGCCGCTCGGAAACGCTACTGCCGAAGAATGTGCAAATTACGTGATTACTTTGTTTTCGGATTATACGCGCAAAGTGACGATGCAAAATCTCTATCACGACGGCGGATATTCAAGCATGGGTATGAGTTTCAGAGCAATGAAAATCTATAACGAAGGTCTTGAATACCGCGACGTTAAAAACGACAAATCGCACAAATAGAAGATAGAATCATGTTACAGTATAAACTATATACATTACATAATTACAGAAATTTACCACAGATATCGTTGGTGTCGAAAGAAGATGTTGAAGCTATCGAAGTAGTGGGCAGAGTGTTGCCGTTCAAAACCAATAATTATGTTGTCGAACAGCTTATTGACTGGAACAATATCCCAAACGATCCCATTTTCACGCTGTCGTTTCCACGACGTGAAATGTTGTTTCCCGAACATTACAATAATGTTAAAAATCTGATAGATAAACAAGATTATCAGGCGCTTGCCGGATATGTGGATGAAATCAGGCTGGGATTGAATCCGAATCCTTCGGGGCAACGACACAATATACCCGAAATCGACGGAATCAAACTGGACGGGATGCAGCATAAGTACAGAGAAACGGTGTTGCTGTTTCCAAAACATGGACAGACATGTTTTGCTTTCTGTTCGTTCTGTTTCCGGTGGCCCCAGTTTTCGAACATGGAAGACCATAAGTTTTCGATGAAAAAAAATATAGATTTGTACTTGAAATACATCCGGTTACATCCCGAAATCACTGATATACTGCTCACCGGAGGCGACCCGATGACAATGAGCAGCGATTTGCTGGAGATGTATATCGAGCCGTTTCTCAAGCCGGATATGGAACATATACGATCAATACGCATCGGCACTAAATCATTGTCGTACTGGCCATACCGGTACACTACCGACAATGACGCCGACGATATAATACATCTGTTCGAGCGCATAGTGAAATCGGGCAAACATTTGTCGGTCATGGCTCATTTCAATCATTATGTGGAACTTTCGACCGACGAAGTGAAACAAGCAATCAAACGGATACGCTCCACAGGCGCGCAGATAAGGACGCAATCGCCTGTGTTACGGCACATAAACGACAATCCGGAAGTCTGGGCGACGATGTGGCAAAAGCAGGTCGAACTCGGCTGTTCGCCTTATTACATGTTTGTTGCGCGCGAAACCGGAGCGAAACATTTTTTCGAATTGCCGCTGGAAAGATGTCAGGAAATTTTTCGAAAAGCCTATCAACGGGTCAGCGGAATTGCAAGGACTGCCCGAGGTCCGAGTATGAGCTGTTATTTTGGTAAAGTACAGGTGCTTGGCGTCGAAGAAATTGTCGGTCAAAAAGTCTTTGTGATGCGATTTATTCAGGGACGCGACCCCGACTGGGTCGCCAAACCGTTTTTCACCGAATACAATCCCGATGCAACATGGATAACGCAACTAAAACCTGCATTCGGCGATAAATTCTTCTTTGAATAGTTAAAAATACAAAAAGATAGGCGGAGCCGCCTACCTTTTCTTAACCTAAAACTTAACCTATGAAAAAACCAACTTTCGAGTGCAAAGGTACGGCATTTTTTTTAATCTCCAAATTTTTTTTGTGTAAAAATGTCTTTTTTATCAAAAAAACATCAAGATAGAGGCAGTAATATGTCATTTATCACATTTAATTACAATATGTTATCATTTTTTTTTGGTGGTTGAAAAAAAAACAGTAATTTTGGGCAAAAAAATAAGATTTATAATATGATCACAAGAAGAAATTTTGTAAAAAAGACAGGTGCGGGACTTGTTGCTACAGTTGCCGCTCCGATGTTGCTGAGTGAAAATCTTTATGGAAAAGATACTGTAAAAGAACCTAAAGCAAACGATTTGTTTAAAGTATCCATGGCGGGCTACAGTTTTGTGAAGTTCGATCTGGAACAGTCGCTGAAAATGTTGCAACGTATCGACGTGCATTATTTGTGTATCAAGGACTTTCATCTGCCTTTGAACAGCGACGAAGAACAGATTGCCGCTTTTCATGCAAAACTGAAAGAGGCAAATGTTACGGGCTATGGAGTTGGACCTATCTACATGAACAGCGAAGCCGAAGTTGATCGTGCATTCGAATACGCTAAAAAAGTCGGCGTGAAACTGATTGTCGGCGTTCCTGTTCACAAGTTGCTGCCGTATGTCGATACGAAAGTGAAGGAATACAATATGCAGTATGCCATTCATTTACATGGACCCGACATGCCCGACAAATATCCCGACGCCGATGATGTGTGGAACAATGTCAAAGATCTTGACCCGAGAATTGGAATGTGTCTCGACGTCGGACACGATACCCGCAACGGCAAAGACCCCGTAGCCGATTTAAAGAAATATCGTACTCGCGTGTTCGACATTCATATTAAGGATGTTACCGAAGCAAACAAAGCGGGGCACACATGCGAAATGGGACGTGGAGTGATTGATATTCCGGCGTTTGTGCGTATGCTTCGCAAAGTGAAATACAGCGGAGCCTGCAGTCTTGAGTTTGAAAAAGACATGTCCGACCCTCTGGCAGGATTAGCCGAATCGATCGGATATTTTAAGGGCGTGATTGACAGTACTAAAAAATGATTTTTGTATGAAAACACCGTGAAAGGAAAATGAGAAATGTAATATTAATTATTCGACGGGAATTTTTGACAAGAGTACGGAAAAAATCTTTCATAATTCTCTCATCATTAGCGCCGTTCATATATGCTTTGATGATGTTTCTTTCCATCAAACTTGCATCTACCGAAACAGGGATTAATACGCTAAATATCAAAATTGCAGATAACACGCAATGGATAGGCGGCAATATCGCAAGCAGCAACGTGTTTAAATTCGAAAATATCGAACCGGAACCATTGGAATCTTTGCGAGAGAAATATGCTGATTCCGAATCGGTTATTTTATATATCGAAGGTGAAAAAGATGCATATCCTGTTAATTATTCGATATATTCAAAAAAATCCGTCAATGTTGATTTGCACGAATATATCCGGAAAACTATAACTGCGATAGTCGAAAATCGCAAACTTAAAGAGTATGACATTGACAATCTGGATAAAATACTGTCGGAAATCCGTACTCCCGTGGACATGCGCACCATAAAATGGGACAAAAACAGGGAAGACAAGGAATCTAATACGCATATAATCATGTTAATCTCTTATATTTTGTCGTTTATTCTCTACATGTTTATCTTTATGTTTGGTTCCATGGTGATGCGCGGGGTGATTGAAGAAAAATCAAGCAGGATAATCGAAATAATGATTTCGTCGGTGAAACCATTTCAGTTAATGGCGGGTAAGATAATAGGCGTGGCTTTGGTCGCTATTCTTCAATTTTTTATATGGATTGTGCTTACAGGCGCTTTTTTATCTGTTTTTCAAAGTTTTTCACCAGGCGTCGGCGATGGAATGTTAAGTGGAGTTATCAACAGTCTTGCAAGCATCAATATTGTCGAAATACTTGTTTGCTTTATTTTGTTTTTCATTGGAGGGTATCTGTTTTATGCTTCGATGTTTGCAGCCGTGGGTTCTGCGGTCGAATCAGAGGCTGATTCCCAACAGTTGATGATGCCCATAACCATACCGCTTATTTTGGCGATGATAATTATGATGCAGACATTCAGGTATCCCGACAGCAGTTTATCGGTTTGGGCGTCGATGATTCCGTTTACATCGCCGATAATTATGGTCGCAAGGATTCCGTTCGGTGTTCCTTTGTGGCAGATTATCCTGTCGTTGACCATTCTGTATGCAACGTTTGCGCTGATGGCATTCATCACGGCAAAAATCTACAGAGTGGGAATACTTATGTACGGCAAAAAACCGTCGTTTAAGGAAATTGTAAAATGGTTAAAATATAAATAGATAATGAATCCCAGTACTTTATTAACGCTTGTTACCGTCGGAATCAGCATTCTGGCTTTTAATAACAGGGAGATTGTGAATAAACTGATACTGTATCCGTACGTAACGGTACGGTACAATCAGTGGTACAGAATTATAACTCACGCGTTTATCCATGCCGACTGGATGCATCTTATCTTTAACATGATAGCGCTGTGGTCGTTCGGAGGTTTTGTCTTCAACTCGTTGACAGTCATTAGTTCATCTCCTGCGCTGCATTTTATGGCGATGTATTTTGGGGCGATAGTGTTTTCGTCGATTTCGGATGTGGCTAAACAGAAAGATAATCAATATTACGCAAGTCTGGGCGCTTCGGGCGCTGTGTCGGCGGTGATTTTCTTTTCGATACTGCTGAATCCATGGACGCTTATCTATGTGTTTTTTATCCCCTGTCCGGGCATTGTTTTCGGAGTTTTGTACCTGGTATATTCGAATTGGATGAGTAAAAAAGGCGGCGACAGAATCAATCACGACGCGCATTTCTACGGCTCGGTTTTCGGACTGCTGTATCCGCTGTTTGTCGAGCCTTCAATATATAAGGCGTTTTTTTATAATCTGTTACATCCACATTTCCTATGATAGCCTTTCCCTGCGCCAAAATCAATCTGGGACTGAATGTCATCTCGAAACGCGACGATGGTTATCACAACATCGAAACTGTGTTTTTCCCCGTCACGGAACTGACCGACGTTCTGGAAATCGTTGAATCCGATGAGTTTTCGTTTACACAAACGGGTATCCGGGTCGATTCGGCAGTCGAAGACAATCTCTGCGTCAAGGCATACAGGATTTTGGAAAAGGATTATGGTTTGCCGCCGGTATCAATATTTTTGCACAAGGTCATTCCGCCTGGAGCGGGACTGGGCGGCGGCTCGTCCGACGCAGCGTTCACTCTCACTACGTTAAACAGGATTTTCGGGTTGGATATTCCTAACAACCGTTTGAAATCTTACGCTGCAATGCTGGGTAGCGATTGCGCTTTTTTTATTGATAACGTTCCGTCGAAAGCCTCCGGCAGAGGCGAACTGCTCGAGCCGGTCGAAATAGACATTTCCGGTTTACATATCACGCTCGTGACGCCCGACATCCATGTAAGTACCAAAGAAGCATACGCCAACATCACGCCGCGCATCCCCGAGATATCAATAACGGAAATAATAAAACTGCCCGTAGAACAATGGAAAGACAAACTCCATAACGACTTTGAAAAAAGTATTTTTCCATTACATCCCACTATCGCCGAAATCAAAGAAAAAATGTACAAACAGGGCGCTTTATATTCGTCGATGAGCGGTAGCGGCGCTTCTGTTTTCGGATTGTTCGATAAATGATGGATTTCTTGAATCACACAAACAAAGGATTTGCATACGTTTGGACGTCTTGCGCTTCGATAGTTTTGTCGCACAATATTATCAGTCGTTCAATGAAAGAAGCAAGCACAACAACGACAAAAGTCCCATCGGGACCATCGGGACAACATGTCGGTAGAGACGCAAAATTTTGCGTCTTTACGCGTCCTGCGCAGGACACGTAGAGACGCCCAAATTGGGCGTCTCTACAAAAAATTGATTCAGGACTGTAAATTCTGATAAAAATTTTGTCAGTAATAAAAAACATTTATCTTTGTATTCGTTATTTAAGCAGTACAGTTTGTTTAAAATATTGATTATGTGTAGAGAATGTTTAGTTGGCAGTGTTATTTTTGATTATGCAAATGAATTTTATTTGCATAATTCAATTATTTTGTTAAACACACACACACACACACACACACACACACACACACACACACACCTCCCAACGCCCACCCCACCGCTCATTGCTTTGTAAAAGACACAAAGAAACAAAAAACTTTTGA
>JAISXV010000005.1 GCA_031270335.1 Prevotellaceae bacterium
TGCATCCTTATAAAGATTCTCAATTCTTGATTGTCTCCATCTTCCAGCAGGCGTAAGCCAATGAGCGCATTTCAAATTGTCGAATTATGATTGTTTAACGGAGGATGCATTCCTAACGGAATGCAAGAGGAGAACCCAACAACCGTTTTCTACCGAGCGACGCATTCCTAACGGAATGCTAAACCGTTTCGTGAACAATCAGTATTGTTGTAATGATGTACGCAAGAATTTAACCCGAAGGCAATCCTGTTAATCTTTTAATCCTATCGATCCATCGTCTCATTTATCTATCTCCATGCGATAATTTCCGGCAACCAGGCGATATTCTCCATTTTCGAGTAATTGCAAATCCACTTTTTCGCCGGAGTCCAATTGTGTTTTTTTCAGTTTATAACCTTCCGGCAGCGACAGTGATGCACTGCAATTCGGCGGGACGATTACATGATAGCGAATAGTCTTTTTATTTTTGCGTTCCCAGTGCGATACGATTTTCCCACGAGGCGAATCGTATGAGACATTTGCAAAATTCAGTCCTTTTACAAAATGCGGTCGCAGGGAGAATTGTTTAAATCCGGGCTGTTCCGGATTGATTCGGATACCGCCCAACGCCTTGTAGAACCAGGCGTTTACTTCGCCGAACATGATGTGATTCAGCGATGATTCGCGCGCTTCGCCAATAGCTGACCATGCTTCGTATAAAGTAGTTGCCTTGTCTTTCACAATCCAGTGTCCCAACGAAGGATATGTTTCCTGTGCGGCAACTGTGTATGCCAAATCGGCATAACCATTTTCACTCAAGGCATGGAAAATAGCTTTGCTTCCCAACAATCCAACATTCAAATGACTACTGTCTATTTCCACAACTCGTTTTGCCAAATTAGCGACAATTTTTTCGTGCAATTCATCAGGTACGAGTCCCCAAAGCAAAGCGGCGCTCATTTCAGTCTGATAGCCCGACCCATAAATGGCTGTTTCCCTGTTGAGATATTCTTTGTTAAAGGCGGATTTGATTTTTTCCGCCAATGCGGAATATTTGACATAATCCTCTGTCTTTTCGAACAGTTTGGCTGCTTTTGCAAGAATAGAAACTACACGGTAATAATACACTGTGGTAGTGTATTTTTGCGGCGTTTGCGCTTTAACCGGTACCCAGTCGCCCAGTCCCAGGTTGCACAGACCGTCGGGCGACAAGTCTGCAACGCGCTCAACATAACGCTTGATGTTATCGTACATATTTTCCAGTAATCGGCTGTCGCCGTAAAACTCATATACCGCCCATGGGACAATAGCCACGCTACCCGTCCAGTCGGGACCGGTAGCCCAGTCCAGCCCCCACCCGCTCGTAGGGATAATGTTCGGGAGTAAACCGTTGGGTTGTTGTTCATCCTGATGGTCAGCCATCCATTTTTCATAGACAGTGACGCCGTCGAAATTGAACAGTCCGAGGTCAACGGCATAATTAGCATCGCCTGTCCAGCCGTTTTTTTCACGGTGAGGACAGTCGGTCGGATAACCGAACATGTTGGCAAGGTAAGAACTGTTTGCCGCAAACCAGATTTTATTGATTGTCGGATTTGATGTTTCGACATGTCCCACAGGAGGCAAGTCGCTGTGCATGAACCATCCGGTCAGAGAATTGGCGGTTAACTCAATGGGTTTGTCCGAAGTAACTTCCACATATTGAAAACCCTTGTAGTTAAAACGGGGCATAAACTCTTCTTCTTCATCTTTACCGCTCAGAATAAAAATATCGGTAGCGAAAGGATCGGAATCATCGACCGGACGATAATGTTCTGCGATATTCCGGATATCCACTTTGTCGTCGGCACGTAGAATTTCCGAGTGTACAAGACGAATTTCGGCGCCGGCATCGCCTTTTACCCGCAATTGACTCACGCCTGAGATGTTTCGTCCCAAGTCAAAAAGGTAATGTTGATTGCTGATTTTCTTGAAGTTTTTTACAGGTATTTGTTCTACATTACGAATCGGATGCAGTTGCTGTGAAACGATATTCAGCGAAGGCGCCAGGCGATAAACAGTATTTTTCCACTTGGAATCGTCAAACCCAACGGTATTCCATCCCGGTTGTTCCAGACGGGCGTCATAATGCTCCGCCGTGTAGATACTGTTGAAAATGATTGGACTGAGATTTGTTTTCCAGTCTCTTTCCGACCTGATTGTTTCCACCGAACCGTCGTCATAAGTAATTCGCAAATCCATACAAAATGCAGGACGTTCGCGCCAGGGAGCGCGGTCAAAAAACCATACGGCAATCGACTGTAAATTGTACCAGCCATTTCCCAGCAAAACTCCAATGGCATTTTTACCGGTTTGCAATTCCTGTGTAACATCGTATGTCACGTATAAATTTCGTCGGTCGAAATGCGTGTACATAGGGTCGAGGCGGTGGTCGCCTATTCGCTTCCCATTGATGTATAATTCGTAAAGACCTGCTACGGCAATATATGCGCGGGCAGATTTAATTGCTTTTGCCGGTTGAAATTCTTTGCGGAAATATGGCGCCGGCTTTATGCGGAGTGCGTCGTTATTTCCGGCATGTTCGTCGCTTATCCAGTAGCCTTTCCAGTTCGACATGTCCATTATGCCTGTTTCAAAGGAAGCAACTTCTGATGTTTTGACGATATTATCCTTGTCTTTGATTTCCACGCGCCAAAAATATTTGGTAAACGGCGTCAACGGTTTTCCCGAATATGTGACCAGCATATCGTCGGACTGTGCGCTTTTGTCCCAGACCGTACCGTTCCCAGCGGACACATCGGAGGAATTTGTTCCGACAATAATTCGATAAGCCTGCTGAACAGCGCCGTATCTCTCATCCTGTAATTGCCACGACAAACGCGGATTGTAAACATCTATTCCCAAAGGATTAACTAAATACTCGCAACGCAGTTTTACAGGTTGAACTTGTGCCTGTGCAAATAATGAACATGCAAAAGCAAAGAAAATAATGAAGAAATTTGTTTTTTTATACATATCAGTAAATTTTATTATTTATAATTTTGATGTCTGTTTTTAATATTCTTCCGATTTATTAGGGAAGTCTCCCGATTTCACATCTTTGATATAATTAGTAAACGCCTCCAGCATATTTTCACGCAGGTTGGCATAACGTCTCAGGAAACGTGGCGAAAAGCTCTTGTTCAAACCCAGCATGTCGTGCGAGACAAGCACTTGACCATCGACTCCTCCGCCTGCTCCGATTCCGATAACCGGAATCGACAGTTCGTTTGCCACCGTTGCGCCCAGATGTGCGGGGATTTTTTCGAGCAACAGTGCGAAACATCCTTCATCTTCGAGGAGATGAGCATCTTTGATAAGCTTCGCCGCTTCTTTTTCGTCCTTTGCCCTGACAGCCCAGGTCCCGTACTTGTGAATCGACTGCGGCATCAAACCCAGATGACCCATCACGGGGATTCCTGCCGACAAAATCCGCCGTACAGATTCGATTACCTCTTCGCCGCCTTCGAGTTTGATAGCGTCTGCCGAGCTTTCCTTCATTATCCGTATCGCCGACGACAGCGCTTTCTTCGAATTGCCCTGATACGAACCAAACGGCATATCGACAACAATCAGCGGGTTCTGTATCCCCCTGACCACCGATTGTGCATGATAAATCATCTGTTCTAAAGTCATCGGGATAGTCGTTTCGTGACCGGCCATCACGTTCGACGCCGAATCGCCGACCAGCACCATATCAATACCTTCAACTTCGTCGATGATGCTTGCCATTGTGTAGTCATAGACGGTGAGCATGGTGATTTTTTCACCTTTTTGCTTCATTTCGCTGAGTTTGTGGGTCGTTATTACCCTGCTTTTTCCTGTTACCGACATTATTGAAGAAGTTTTTTAACAGTGTCTGCTATCAATTTACCGTCGGCTTTTCCGGCTAACCGTTTCGAGGCTATACCCATGACTTTGCCCATGTCTTTGACGCTGGCAGCGCCTGTTTCTTCGACTATGGCTTTCACTGCCGATTCAATTTCCTCAGCGCTCAGCTGTTTCGGGAGAAATTCTTCGATAATATCGGCTTCGGCGAGTTCCTTGTCGGCAAGTTCCTGCCGGTTGTTGCTGATGTAAATGTCGGCGGTTTCACGTCTCTGTTTCACCAACTTTTGCAACATTTTTATTTCGGCGGTTTCGTCGAAATCTTTGGCATTTTCCGATGTTTTTACCAGTAAAATCGCTGCTTTCACAGCTCTTAACGATTCGAGGCGGATTTTATCCTTTCCTAACATTGCGGCTTTTATTCCGTCATTTATTTTCTGTTCTAACGACATGTTAATTTTGTATTTATGTATTCGAATTAAGTATTTTTTCTATTCTTTCTTTGCTTGCACCGGTAATGAGCTGTATTTGCTCTAACGAAAATCCTGCACGGGCGCCATTGATGACAGTCTTTATAAAATTTTTCTCTTCACCTATTGCTATACCTTCTTCTTTGCCTTTCGCATAACCTTTCGCATAACCTTCTGCATAACCTTTCGCATAACCTTCTGCATAAGCATCAGCGTAATAAGTACGTGCAGTGAGGATAACATCCAAATATTTGTCATACGCATTTAGTTCTGCTTTACTGTAAAAATCGCGTTCAAGATATTTCACTGCTTCTTTAGTTACGTCTTCATCCAGCAATTCTTGTGGTACTGTCTCATCGCCTTTCCTGATTTTGGTGAGAAACGTCAACCATAAATCGTACAGTTTCTTCTCGGTGCAATTGGAAGGACTGAATTTCGACAATTCAATGAATATAAGCTCCAATCCTTCAATTTGTTTTTCCGAGTTTTCAACATTGACCGTTTTATAGTTGTGATAGTAAACTGAAGGATCCCGGTCGAAAGCGTCATATACAAAGTTCAGCGAGTAAATCGGTTGAGCAAGCCTGCAGTCTATTTCAGTGTTTAATCGTACATACGCTTTTGAGCCATTTAGCAATACCCTGTGCCTGAAAACAGGTACCCAGATTATTTGCATCCCCACAACAAACTGATGACCGAAGTTATCGGTACAACAGAAACTCACAACTGAATCCTGTAATAAAGGTATTGCAGGTAGTAATTCGTTTGCTTGAAACTCCACACTCACTATCTTCTGTTCTTTACTCAATGGAAGCATACTGTTGAGTAAACTTATACACAGATTTTTATGCCCCTTGAAGATGCGGTAAAATGTCAAATCATTTTTCGGATCAAGATAATGTGCCATAATCTTTTTCTAATTTTTATGCTGCAAAGATACTATGTTTTTTTTAAAGTAATGTTGTACTTATATAACGTTCAGTTGTATTGGGAAGTATGATGAGAATTGTTTTCTCGAAATTTTCTTCGAGCAGCGAAATCTGCGTTGCGGCGTATATCACCGCTCCCGACAGCATGTCAATAATCATCCCTTCGGTTATTGCAATTTCTTCGACTGTTTCGGCGACGTCTTCATTTTTCACTGTAATTGTCATATCTACGTGATATTCGGGTTTTTCGAGCGGAGTGTCGCTGTTCAGTTCCGATTCGACCGATACGACCTGTATTGCAGGATTCCGTTCTTTGAGAAACGCCAGTAAATTATTGACTTGCGTTTGAAAAACCCTGTCGGTACCGGCGCTCACAACAAGGATACTCACGTTTCGACAGGCATATTCCCAAATGTCGCCTGTTTTTTGGATTTCGGGAACCTTATCGGCAAACTGTTCGAGGGTTACAGCGCCGGGGATTTCGTCTTTCAACTGTTTCGCTTTTTCGATAGCGCCTTCGATACCTTTGTCGCCGGGCGTCATCACGACTATTGCGTCGAGCGTTTGTATCAGGCTGATATGCTTTTTGCTCATTGTGTCCGGCACGGTGAGGATGAGTTTGTATCCTTTACGCTGAATTATCCATGCAAGACCGACACCCGATTTGAAACACGGCTCTATCAGGACAGTATGGCGTTTATCGATAAGTCCTTCCTTTTCGGCATATTCGACGATTGCCAATACTACACGGTCGAAATTAGGAATAACCGCCCGTTTCGAAAACGAATCCTTATTCAACGGATTGAATGCATCGACTTTGACCAGCAAATCGGTCTTCAGCCCATACATTTTCATATAACTGCTCAATCGCAATAACGGAGTATGTTTTGCGAGTTCTACATCAGTAGGTTTATTGTAAAATGTTGACATCTTCTTTCGCTTTATTTTTACTTAAATCCCGCACAAATGTAGTAACAATTTTTGAATTTAAAATAAACTCGTAAATTTGTGGTGAAAATTGGTCGAATTTTATAGTATAAAAAGGCATGAAAACGAAGGAAGATATTGTTGCAAACTGGTTGCCGAGATACACAGGCTGCCCGCTCGAAGACTTTGGCAAGTATGTATTACTCACCAATTTCAGGAAATATTTGACCCTGTTTACCGAGTGGAATAATGTGTCGATTGTCGATGAAAACGCCAATATGCCCTGCGCAACGGCTGACGGAATTACCATGATTAATTTCGGAATGGGCAGCCCGAACGCAGCGATAGTTATGGATCTTTTGTCGGCGATAGAACCGAAAGCTGTTCTTTTTTTGGGGAAATGTGGAACGTTGAAGGATAAAAACAGTCTTGGCGATTTGATTTTGCCGATTGCGGCGATTCGCGGCGACGGAACATCAAGCGATTATCTTCCGCCGGAAGTTCCCGCATTGCCGGCGTTCAGTCTGCAACGGGCTGTTTCGTCGGCGATTATCGACACGGGACTGGACTATTGGACGGGAACGGTTTACACAACCAACCGCAGGGTTTGGGAACACGACGAGGCTTTCAAAGAGTATCTGAAAGCAATTCGCTGTCTGGCAATCGACATGGAAACGGCAACGATTTTCACAGTCGGATTCGCCAATAACATCAGCACAGGCGCTCTGCTCTTAACGTCCGACATGCCAATGGTTTCGACAGGTATCAAAACCGCCGAAAGCGACAGACATGTTACAGAAAAATTTGTCGCTACTCATGTCCAAATCGGCGTCAAAGCCCTTACGCTCATTAAACACGACGATCTTTCTATTAAACATTTACGATTTTAGATTTTATATATTATGCACATAGCAATAGCCGGAAATATCGGTAGCGGCAAAACAACGCTGGCAACTTTACTCGCCCACAATTACGGTTGGGACGTCATGTACGACGAGGAAGAAGGTAATCCATATCTTGCCGATTTTTATGAAGATATGAGACAATGGTCGTTCAATTTACAGATTTATTTCTTACGACGACGGTATAAAAACATTCTGGATATCCGGAACAGCAGCAAACCGGTCATTCAAGACCGTACAATCTACGAAGACGCCTGTATCTTTGCGCCGAATCTTATCGGGATGGGGCTGATGTCGCCAAGAGATTTCGAAACATACAAGTCGCTCTACGACCTGATGATGAGTCTGGTAGAGCCGCCGACTCTGTTGATATATCTGAAAGCCTCGGTTCCTACGCTCGTCAGACAAATCCAAAAACGCGGACGTGAATACGAAAACAGTATCCGTATCGACTATCTGCAAAGTCTGAACGACAGATACGACAAATGGATCGAGAGTTACGAACATAAATTCCTGACTATTAATGTCAATTCCGTCAATTTCTCCGAAAACTCCGAAGACCTCAGCATAGTAATCGACAAAATCAATGCACAACTCAACGGATTGTTTTGAGGAAGAGTATCTGTTTTTTCGCTGTATATTCTCAATTTATTAAAAATTAAAATCAAACATAATGCAAACAACAAGTGAATATTACGAAATTGCTTACCATTTTGCCAACTTTACAAACTGTTCGCTGTTTCTGACGGGCAAAGCCGGAACGGGTAAAACGACTTTCCTCAAAAAACTTCACGAACAGAGTAGAAAAGAAATGGCTATCGTTGCGCCTACAGGCGTTGCGGCTATCAATGCCGGCGGAGTTACTATCCATTCGTTTTTTCAACTGCCTCTCTCTCCGTTTATTCCTACCGAAGAAGGACGAAGAAATCTTGTCAGCAAGATAAAGATGAACAGCGTGCGCCGCAAGGTGTTGGAGAAGCTGGAAATGCTGGTTATCGACGAAATCAGCATGGTGCGCTCCGACCTTTTGGACGAAATTGATACTGTGCTGCGTCATTTCAGATACCGTCGAAACGAACTTTTCGGCGGCGTGCAGATGATTTTTATCGGCGACATGTACCAACTCTCGCCGGTGTGTAACGATATTGAATGGCAGATGCTTTCGACTTATTATAAAAGTATTTACTTTTTCGACAGCATGGCTATTCACGCTCAACCGCCTGTATATATCGAATTTGACAACATTTTTCGACAAAGCAATCTCAATTTTATCCAGTTGCTTAACGAAGTGCGTAACAACCTGATATCTGCCGAAAGTTTTGAGTTGCTGCAAAGTCTGTACAATCCCAATTTCAAACCGCCAAAGGACGATACGTATATCACCCTGACAACTCACAACTATAAAGCCGACAGCATCAACGCCGAAGAACTTGCGAAACTGAAAGGCGAATCGCGGAAATTCAAAGCAAAGATTACGGGCGACTATCCCGAAAAAAGTTATCCGACCGAGTTGGAACTCGAATTTAAAATCGGAGCGAAAGTGATGTTTTTGAAAAACGATAAGGAACACCGGTATTTCAACGGTAAAATCGGCGAAATCACAAGTTTCGGAAGCGAAGGGATTTTTGTACAATGTCCCGACGAAGCGCCTGTTATGGTCGTTCCGGAGATCTGGGAGAATATTTCGTACGCTACCGACCCGAAAACCCGACAGATAAGCGAAACCTTGCAGGGAACTTTCGAGCAGTATCCATTGCGTCTGGCTTGGGCTATCACCATCCACAAAAGTCAGGGCTTGACTTTCGACAAGGCGATTATTGACGCCGGACAGGCTTTTACGCCGGGTCAGGTGTATGTTGCGCTAAGCCGTTGCCGGTCGCTGGACGGTCTGGTATTGTTGAGTAAAATCAATCGTAACAGTTTGCATGTCGATGACAATATCGTCCGCTACGACCAGCAGAAACTGCCGATAGAAATACTGAACAACCGACTTGATATTTCCCAAAAAGAATACAGGGATAAAATTCTGTTCGACCTTTTTGATTTTCAGGAACTGATGAACATAATCACGCGTTTGACCATGTTTGTAAAAGAAAAGATTTCTTCGTTCAACTCCGAAACATTGACTTTCCTTGCTTCGATTCTCGGTCATCTGTCAAATATCCAGAATGTCGCCGCACGTTTCAGGAACGAATTGCAGTCGTTGGTTTCCGCCGTCCCAATCAACGAAAAGAGATTGCAGGAACGTATTGTAGCGGCAACAAATTATTTCTCCGGACTGTTACAGACGATTTCAGGCGAACTGAAAAAATCGTCCGCAATCTCCGACAGTAAAGCCAACGCTACGAAATATAACGACGATTTGGAAAAAGTATTCTGTTCGATCGAAGAACGGCTGCATATTTTCAGAAATATCAAGAACGAATTTACCGTCGAACAGTATTTTACAGCCAAGACGACCGTTACGATTCCGGCTTTTACGGTCAATGCTTTTGCCGGAACAAACCCGTCGAAAAAAACGGCTGCACGATATCCGATTCTGTTCTACCGCTTAGCCGACTGTCGCCGAAATATATGCGACGAATACAACGTCCCGCTCTACATGGTCGCGAGTACGCAGGCGCTGACCGAAATGGCGACATTTTTGCCGCAGACGCCAAACGATTTGTTGAAATTGAGCGGATTCGGTCCTGCGACAGTCTCGAAATACGGGCAGCAGTTTCTGGATATTATCCGGAAATTCTGCGACGAACACAGTTTGGAATCTTCGATGTACGAAAAAGTCGATAAAAACAGGAAAAAATCGAGGAAAAATCCTGCAACACAGGGAAAAACCGTCGCATCTCCAAAAGAAGACACAAAAAAAATCACGCTCGACATGTACAAACAGGGATTGTCGATCGACGAAATAGCAAAAAAACGGGAGTATGCAACTTCGACAATAAAAGTGCATCTGGCTCATTATGTGAAATTAAAAGAGCTTCCGCTGGACGACTTTGTCACTCCGGAACATCAAACGGAAATATTGGAACTGCTGAAGACAACTTCATCATTCAGCGATATTTATACGGCATTGAAAGGAAAAGTCGGTTATACCGAAATCGGTATGGTAGCATCACAATTGAATATTGACAATTGACGTTATTCCTCTTTTTCCATTTCACAAAAATGTAAATCGTATTAAAAAAATTCTTACTTTTGTAAAAAAATGTACAGTATTATTTGATGAATTGTAAAAAATACAATTGGGCTTGATACCCCAATTGAATAAAATAGGCGCTTAAATTCATGCTCTTGTTTAAAGGGTGGTGTTTTAAGATAGAGTGAGAACAAGTATAAGTCTCACGTTCATGGTGTTAC